>JBAVNO010000372.1:0-28126 GCA_049691095.1 Alphaproteobacteria bacterium
CCCTCACCCGAACCCTCTCCCCGCGGGGGAGAGGGAGGCGTCCGCCGTCAGGCGAAAGGGTGAGGGAACGCGCTTTAAGAACCCAATTCCCCCTCACCCGAACCCTCTCCCCCCGGGGGAGAGGGAGGCGTCCGCCGTCAGGCGAAAGGGTGAGGGAACGCGCTTTAAGAACCCAATTCCCCCTCACCCGAACCCTCTCCCCGCGGGGGAGAGGGAGGCGTCCGCCGTCAGGCGAAAGGGTGACGGAACGCGCTTTAAGAACCCAATTCCCCCTCACCCGAACCCTCTCCCCCCGGGGGAGAGGGAGGGACCCGCCCTCGGGCGGGAGGGTGAGGGAACGCGCTTGCAACGTATCCGGAATTTACGCGAAGGCCTCGTTCGAGACGCTATTCCACCAGCGCGGGAACCTTCGGGGTCTTGCCTTCGGGCGGCTGCTTGACGAACTCGAAGGCGAGCTTGCCGTTGGCCACCGTGACCTTCACCAGCCCGCCCTTGGCCAGCTTGCCGAACAGGAGCTCCTCGGACAGGGGCTTCTTCACGTGTTCCTGGATCACGCGGGCGAGCGGCCGGGCGCCGTATTTCTGGTCGTATCCCTTTTGCGCCAGCCATTCCCGCGCCGCCGCCTCGAGCTCGATCGCCACATTGTGGTCGGCCAGTTGCACCTCGAGCTCCATGATGAACTTGTCCACCACCTTGGCCACGATCTCCGGCGTCAGGTGGGAGAAGCCCACGACGGCGTCCAGCCGGTTGCGGAATTCGGGCGTGAACATGCGGTTGATCGCTTCCTCGTCGTCGCCCAGCCGCTCGGTGCGCTCGAAGCCGATCACCGGCTTGGCGAGCTCGGCGGCGCCCGCGTTGGTGGTCATGATCAGGATGACGTTGCGGAAATCGATCGTCTTGCCGTTGTGGTCGGTGAGCTTCCCGTAATCCATGACCTGCAGCAGGATGTTGAACAGGTCGGGATGGGCCTTCTCGATCTCGTCCAGCAGCAGCACGGCATAGGGGTGCTGGTCGATGGCGTCGGTGAGCAGGCCGCCCTGGTCGAAGCCGACATAGCCCGGCGGCGCGCCCAGGAGCCTGGAGACGGTGTGCCGCTCCATGTATTCCGACATGTCGAAGCGAATGAGCTCGATGCCGAGAATCCGCGCCAGTTGGCGCGCGACCTCGGTCTTGCCCACGCCGGTCGGCCCCGAGAACAGGTAGCTGCCGATGGGCTTCTCGGGCTCGCGCAGGCCGGCCCGCGCCAGCTTGATGGCGCTGGCCAGCGAACCGATGGCCTTCTCCTGCCCGAACACCATGGTCTTGAGGTCGCGGTCGAGATTGGCCAGCGATTCGGTGTCGTCCCGTGACACGCGCTTGGGCGGAATCCGCGCGATCTTCGCCACCACGGCTTCCACGTCCTTGACCCCGATCGTCTTCTTGCGCTTGCTGGGGGCGAGCAGCATCTGCGCCGCGCCCACCTCGTCCACCACGTCGATGGCCTTGTCGGGCAGCTTGCGGTCGGTGATGTAGCGCGCCGAAAGCTCGACCGCGGTGCGCAACGCCTCGCTGGTGTAACGGACGTTGTGATGCGCCTCGTAATAGGGCTTGAGGCCGCGCAGGATCTTGACCGTGTCCTCGAGCGAGGGCTCGTTGATGTCGATCTTCTGGAACCGCCGCACCAGCGCCCGATCCTTCTCGAAATAGTTGCGGTATTCCTTGTAGGTCGTCGAGCCGATGCACCGCAGCGTTCCGCCGGCCAGCGTCGGTTTGAGGATGTTCGACGCGTCCATCGACCCGCCGCTGGTGGCCCCGGCCCCGATCACGGTGTGAATCTCGTCGATGAACAGGATGGCCGAGCCTTCCTGGGCCTCGAGCTCCGAGATGACGGCCTTGAGCCGCTCCTCGAAGTCGCCGCGATAGCGCGTTCCCGCCAGCAGCGCGCCCATGTCGAGGGCGTAGATGGTGGCGCCCTGCAGCACCTCGGGCACGTCGCCGTGCACGATGCGCCGCGCCAGGCCCTCGGCGATGGCGGTCTTGCCCACGCCCGGGTCGCCCACATAGAGCGGGTTGTTCTTGGTGCGCCGGCACAGGATCTGGATGGTCCGCTCCACCTCCGCCTCGCGGCCGATGAGCGGATCGATGCGTCCCTTGGTCGCCTTTTCGTTGAGGTTGACGCAATAGGCGTCCAGCGCCTCGTGGCCCTTCTTCACCACCCGCTCGGCGGCCGCGTCCTCGTCGGCGCCGTGAATCGGCTGCCGCTCGGCCAGCCCCGGAACCTTGGCGATGCCGTGGGAGATGTAGTTCACGGCATCGAGCCGGGACATCTCCTGCTGCTGGAGGAAATAGACGGCGTGCGATTCGCGCTCCGAGAACAGGGCGACCAGGACGTTGGCGCCCGTGACCTCATCGCGGCCCGACGACTGGACATGGATGGCGGCGCGCTGCAGCACGCGCTGGAATCCGGCCGTCGGCTTGGGGTCCTCGCCGCGGCTGGAGACCAGGCCGGCGAGCTCGTTGTCGAGATAGCGGATCAGGTCCTGGCGCAGCTTGTCCATCTTGACCCCGCAGGCGCGCATCACCGCGACCGCGTCGGCGTCTTCGGACAGGGCCAAGAGCAGATGTTCGAGCGTCGCGAATTCGTGGCGCCTTTCGTTGGCGTAGGCCAGCGCCTTGTGCAGGCTTTGTTCTAGATTATGCGACAGCATCTGGGGCGTACTCCTCGCTCACTCCTTCTCAAGGGTGCACTGCAAGGGATGCTGGTGGCGGCGCGCGAAGTCCACCACCTGGCTCACCTTGGTTTCGGCCACTTCGTAAGTATACACGCCGCAGAGCCCGACCCCCCTGCGGTGAACGTGAAGCATGATCTGCGTTGCCTCCTCATGGCTCTTGTTGAAGAACCGTTCCAGGACGCGGACGACGAACTCCATGGGCGTGTAGTCGTCGTTCAACAGGATCACCCGGTACATGGCCGGTTTCTTGGTCTTCGGCCGGGTCTTGACCACGACTTTCGTGGTCGGCGCGTCCCCGCCGTTGTTTCCGATCCCGCTCATCGCCCTTATGGACACACGTCCCAGTATAGGACACCTGCTCCAATCATATTGGATCAACGCCGCCGGGTAAAAGGCCCATCGTGCGACCGCGTCCTGCGGTCCCAATCTAGCCGTGCCGGGTTTACGCGGTGTTAAATGGGGGTGGAGGGCGCTCGGGGAGAGCGCGAAGGGCCGAAAAAGCGACGGCCCGGCGCGCACGCGCCGGGCCGCTCGCAACCCAGGCCCGAAGGGCGGGGTTTTCCGGGGGATGGGTTAGGCGGCCATGGTCTTGACGAACTTCTCGGTCGCCTCTTCGACGCGGGCGTTCAAGGGCACGAACGCGTCCTTCGCCGCATCGACCGACAGGCGCGAAAGCTTCGCCGACTCTTCCACCACGCGGTCGAGGAGCGTCCGCGTGAAGATCGTCTGCTGCTCGAACACGTCGCCGATGGACCTGCACTCGGACAACTCCTTGGCGGCGCTGAAGCTGGCGCTGAAGGAATCGGTCGCGAACGCGGCCATCTGCTTGGTCAGCACGTCCATGGCCTTGACCATGGCCGTACTCGCCGCAATCGCGGCCTTCAAGTTCTCGGCGCCCATCTCGGCCAACCCTTCATAGCCCTTGAACGCGGGCAACGAGGGGAACGTGGGGAACGTGGGGAACGTGGGCATCGCAGACAACGTCTCGAAGCCGGGGAAGAGCGTCTTGAACGCCGGAAAGGCGAACGGAAATTCGGTCGAACCGTTGGCCTTGCCGCCGGTCGCCTTCTTCGCGGTTGCGGATGCTTTCGTCATCTTGGGTTCCTTTGCGGTTGAAGCGGATCTGCTGGCGCCACCGGCCCGGGCGACGGGCTTGGCCGCTTGCGGCTTGGTGGCGGACTTGACCGCGGAGGCGGCCGGAGGACGGATCGGGACCGGCACCACGTTGGTGGGTGCGGTGGCCGGGGCCTGCGCGGCGGCCTTCGGCGCGGTTGCGGCCGACTTGATGGCCGTGGAGACCGGCATCGCCGTCACCTGGGCGGGCTTGGCGGGGCCTTTGGCCTTCTGAGCCGGCGAGACGTCTTTGAGTGTTGTCATGGGATGCTCCTTTGCACGCTCTCTGGTTCGCACCGCGGCGGGGGTGTCAACCTGTGGCGTCGCCGGGCAGGCGTCGTTTTTCCGTTCGCTCACAGCAATTTTTATTGCGCCGCAACATGGAAAACTATCTGAAAACACGCCTCAAGGTCAATGTTAATTTTGCGTTGCACAAATGAGGCAAGACAGACGGCGGCATGGCATTGGGGCCGGCCTTCCGAGGGGCGGCGCGGCAGGCGCGGCCATGGCTTTCGGGCTTGAAGAGGCTTAGCGATTTCTTAAACGGACCGGGTGTATAACCGGCATGGGTGGACAAGCCGGGGCCGTTTTCATAGACTCGGCATCAGGTTAAGCATTGCTGGCGCGGGGGAGACGGGATTTGCCAGGGGCGTTGGGTGCCGGTATCGGGAGCACCGTGAGAAGCGCTTTTCGGGCGCTGCCGGTGGTGTTGGCCGTCGGCTGCGCGTTCGCGGCGGGCCCGGCGGCGGCGGCCTATTCCTCCATCGTCGTCGACGCAGCCACGGGTCAGGTCGTCCACGCCATCGACGCCGACCACGTCAACTACCCGGCGTCCCTGACCAAGATCATGACCCTGTACCTCACCTTCGAGGCGGTCGAGAATCACACCCTGATCCTGAAGCAGCCGCTCCAGGTTTCGGCCCGCGCGGCCAATCAGGCCCCGTCCAAGCTGGGGCTCAGCCCCGGCGACGTGATCACGGTCGAGAACGCCGTCCTCGGCGTGGTCACCAAGTCGGCCAACGACGCCGCCGTGGTTCTGGCCGAGGCGGTGGCCGGAAGCGAGGCCGACTTCGCCCGCGCCATGACCGCGAAGGCCAAGGCGCTGGGCATGACCAGCACCGAATTCCACAACGCCTCGGGCCTGCCCAACAAGCATCAGGTCACCACCGCCCGGGACATGGCGATCCTGGCCCGCGCGGTGCTGCGCGATTTTCCGCAGTACTATCACTATTTCGGCACGCCGGAGTTCAGCTATCAGGGCCTCACCTTCGAGAACCACAACAAGCTCCTGAAGTCCTATCCCGGCGCCGACGGCATCAAGACCGGCTACATCCGCGCCGCGGGCTTCAATCTCGTCGCCTCCGCCGAACGTGACGGCCGCCGCTTGATCGGCGTGGTGCTCGGCGGACACTCGCCCAGGCAACGCAACGCCGTCATGGCATCGCTGCTGGACGCCGGCTTCCTCCGGGGCGCGGTGCGCGAGGCCGCACTGGCGCCGAAACCGGTCGTGGCGGCGGCCGAGAATGCGCCGGTGCTTGAGGCCCAAGGCGATGCCGACGAGACCGAGAACCAGGCGCCGCCGCCGCGCGCGAAGCACGCGCCGAGCCTGAACGGCTGGGGCATCCAGGTCGGGGCCTTCAGCCGTTACGCCCCGGCTCATCTGGCGGCCACGCGGGCGGCCCGCAACGCGCCCAGCCTCTTGAACCGGACCAAGCTGTCGATCGAGACCATCGACGATGGCGACGGCAAGGTGTACCGCGCGCGCCTCATGGGCCTCACCGAACAGCGGGCGCGCAAGGCTTGCGAGACCCTGGCCGTGCGCAAGATCGACTGCGTCGCCGTGGCGGACGCCGACAGCGTCTCGGTGGCCGAAACCGGCCAATCGGGTTCCCGGGCGCGCTGACCGCCGCCCGCTTCCGTTCCCAATCGCTGCCCAATGCTCATGACCCGCGCGGAAGCGCGGGCCGTCGGGGCCTGTCCGCTGCGGGTGCAACCGGCGGGCGCCGACCGCAGGAGCGCCGGGAGGTGGGCCGGAGGCGGGAAGACGCGACGGCGGATCAGATCGGCGGCGGGGTCAGTCCGCTTTCCCTGACCTGCGCCAGGAGGTCGCGTTTCAGGCGCTCGAGACCGCTTGCGGTCGCGGATTCGCAGCGCGCCACCAGCACCGCCTGGGTATTCGAGGCCCGCAGCAGCCACCACCCGTCCTTCGAGCGCACGCGCACGCCGTCGACCGCCTGGACATCGGCCCCGCTCGCCTTGAGCCGCGCCGCCACCTCGTCCACCACTGCGAACTTGCGCTGCTCGGCGCAGGGGAACCGGATCTCCGGCGTGTTCACGACCTTGGGCAGGCGGGCGCGCGCCGCGCTCAGGGGCTCCTTCATGCGGCTCACGATTCCGAGCAGCCGGACGGCGGCATAGAGCGCGTCGTCGAACCCGTAGTAACGGTCGGCGAAGAAGATGTGGCCGCTCATCTCGCCCGCGAGCGGCGCACCGGTTTCCGCCATCTTGGCCTTGATCAGCGAATGGCCCGTGCGCCACATCAGGGGCCGGCCGCCCATCCGCGCGATCTCGTCGAACAGGACCTGGCTGGCCTTCACGTCGGCGATGATCATGGCGCCCGGCTTGTCCGCGAGCACCTCTGCGGCCAGGAAGACCATGAGCTGGTCGCCCCAAAGGATCGCCCCCGTGTCGTCCACGACGCCGATCCGGTCGCCGTCGCCGTCGAACGCGATGCCGAGGTCGCATTTCTCCTTCAGCACCGCAGCCTGAAGCTGCTCCAGGTTTTCGGGCACCGTCGGGTCCGGGTGATGGACCGGAAAGGTGCCGTCGATGCGCTCGTTCAGCACCACGTGCCGGCCCGGCAGGCGCGCCGCCAGCACCGCCATGATCCCGCCGGCCGCCCCGTTGCCCGCGTCCCACGCCACCTTCAAGTCCCGGCCGCCCCGGTAGTCGCGCAGCAATCGCGCCACGTAGCTTTCGGCGATGTCCACGGACTCGACGCCGCCCTCGCCGCTGGAATAGGCGCCGGCCGCCGCGATGCGGCCGATCCGCTTGATGTCCTCGCCGTAGAACGGACGGTCGGCCAGCATCAACTTGAAGCCGTTGTGATCGGGCGGGTTGTGGGAGCCCGTCACCATGATCCCGCCGCTCGCGTCCAGCGATTTCACCGCGAAATAAAGCATGGGGGTCGGCCCCAGTCCGACGCGCACCGCGTCGACGCCGCCCCGCGTGAGCCCGTCGACGAGCGCCGCCTCCAGCTCGGGCGAGCTCAACCGGCCGTCGAAGCCCACGCACACCCGCGCCCTTTTTTCCTCGCCGGCCGACGCGATCTCGGTCGCGAAGGCCCGGCCCAACGCCGTGGCGTCGGCCGCCGACAGAGTCTGGCCCATGATGCCGCGGATGTCGTATTCGCGCAGCACCGTCGGGTCAAACTGATGGGACTCGGCCACGTGCGCCCTTCCTTCCGCCCGTCAGCGCGCCGCGGGCGGCGTGGCCCGGCCGATGCAGCTGTATTCGAAGCCCGCCTCGTGCATCACCTGGGGCTCGTAGATGTTGCGCAGATCGACCATCACGGGCGATCGCAGCAGCGCCTTCATGCGCGCCGGATCCAGCGCCCGGAATTCGTTCCACTCGGTCAGGATCGCGACCACATCGGCGCCTTCCAGGGCCTCGTAGGCGCCCTCGCACCAGGTGACGCCGGGGAGCAGCTTGGCCGCTTCCCCCATCCCCGCGGGGTCGAAGGCGCGCACCGTGACCCCGGCTTTCTGGAGCGCGGGGATGATGTCGAGACTGGGCGCGTCGCGCATGTCGTCGGTGTTGGGCTTGAAGGTGACGCCCAGAATGGCCGCCGTCTTGCCGCGCGGATTGTCGCCCAGCCGGGCCAGGATGCGTTGCCCCATGTGCTTCTTCCGCGCGTCGTTGGCGGCGACCACCGATTCGACGATGGACAGCCGCATGTCCGCCTGTTCGGCGATCTTGATCAGCGCCTTGGTGTCCTTGGGAAAGCACGATCCCCCGTAGCCCGGGCCGGGATGCAGGAACTTGCGCCCGATCCGCCCGTCGAGCCCGATGCCGCGCGCCACGTCGTGCACGTCGGCCCCCACCCTTTCGCACAGGTCCGCGACTTCGTTGATGAAGGTGATCTTGGCGGCCAGGAAGGCGTTGGCCGCGTATTTGATGAGCTCGGCCGTCTCCGGGTTGGTGAAGAGGATGGGCCGCTCGATGAGGTACAAGGGCCGGTAGAGAAGCCGCATGACCTCGCGCGCGCGCTCGCTGTCGGTGCCGATCACGACGCGGTCGGGCCGCATGAAGTCGGCGATGGCCGAGCCTTCGCGCAGGAACTCGGGGTTCGAGACCACGTCGAAGTCGGCGTCGGGACGGACGGCGCGGATGCGGCGCGCCACTTCCCGGGCGGTGCCGACGGGCACGGTGGACTTGTCGATCACCACCGTATAGCCGTCGAGCGCCCCGGCGATTTCCTCGGCGGCGGCGAAGACATAGGTGAGGTCGGCATGGCCGTCGCCGCGGCGGCTCGGCGTTCCCACCGCGATGAACACGGCGTCCGCGGACGCCACCACCGGCTTCAGTTCGGTGCTGAACGTCAGCCGGCCGGCCTTGGCGTTGGCCGCCACGAGCTGGTCGAGGCCCGGCTCGTAGATGGGGATTTCGCCTTTCTCAAGACGGGCGATCTTCCCCTTGTCCTTGTCGACGCACACGACGTCGAGACCGAACTCGGAGAAACACGCCCCCGACACGAGCCCGACATATCCGGTCCCGATCATTGCAACTCGCATGGACGTTACCTTCCGTTATTTCGATGACGGTTTGGTGGCGCGGCGGTGCGGTTCCGCGTTTCCCGCCTCAGGCATAGGTGCGGCAGATTCTCTTGACGTCGTCGCGGAGATCGTCGCGCTCCGACGCGAAGGCGATGTTCGCCTCGAGGAACCCGGCCTTGCTGCCGCAGTCGAAGCGGCGGCCTTCGAACCGCAAGCCGTGCAACGGAACCGTCCCGATCATGGACGCGATGGCATCGGTGAGCTGAATCTCGCCGCCGGCGCCCTTATGCTGCTTCGAGAGGTGCGCGAAAATCCCGGGCGAAAGCAGGTAACGGCCGATCACCGCAAGCCGCGACGGCGCCTCAGCGGCCTCCGGTTTCTCGACCAGTCCCCGCGCGGCCACCATGCGGCCGTCGTCGCGTTCCACGGCGATGATGCCGTAGCGGCTGGTGTGCTCCTGAGGAACCTCCATCACCGCCACCAGGTTGCCGCCGACCTGGGCGTGAACGTCGGCCATCTGCTTGAGGCAGGCGGTGCGCGAGAGCACCAGATCGTCGGCGAGCAATACGGCGAACGGCTCGTCGCCGATGAGACGCCGCGCGCACCAGACCGCGTGCCCGAGGCCGAGCGGCTGCTGCTGGCGCGTGTAAATCACCTGACCCGGTTCTTCGAGAATCTCGGTGATCGCCCGCAGCTCCTTGTCCTTCTTGCGCTGCGCCAGCGTATGGCTCAACTCGAAGGCGTGGTCGAAATGGTCCTCGAGCACCGCCTTGCCGCGGCCGGTGACGAAGATGAACTGTTCGATGCCCGCCGCCTGCGCCTCTTCCACCGCCCATTGGATGAGCGGCTTGTCGACGACCGGGAGCATCTCTTTGGGCATCGCCTTGGTGGCGGGAAGGAACCGGGTTCCAAGGCCGCCGACCGGGAAAACCGCCTTGCGAACCCGAGTGCTCATGATGCCCCATGCTCCTTGAAAGCGCAGGCGCGCCTTGAAAGCGCAGGCGCGCCGGTTTGGCCCGCCCCTGCCGCCGGGCCGGGTTCTTGTGCCACAGGAAGCAGGACGGCGCAACACGGCCCGCGCCGCCCGTCAGCGGCCGAGAAGCACGTCCCGCGCCCGATTGATCTTCGCCGCCAGATAGGTCGATCCGCCCCGATCGGGGTGCAGCCTCACCATCAGGCGGCGGTGCGCCGCCCTGATGTCCTCCTCCCCGGCGCCGGGCGCGAGGCCGAGAATTTCACGGGCCTCTTCGGCGGTCATGGCGGCACGCGGCCGGGCTCGGGTTTCCTCGCCTTCGGCGCGGGCGCTGCCACCGGCCGCGCGCCAGCCGGGGCCGAAGCGCCGGTCGAGATAGGCCTCGAGCAAGGGCGCGCCCTGGGGATCGTTGGTCCGCAGCTCGTCGAGCAGCGCCCGCAGCGCGGCTTCGTCGATGTCCCCCAGACGGCGGCCCTTTTGCGCCCCGGCACGCACCTCGCCGTCCATCTCGCCGCTGTCGTGGTCGAGCGTCAGGTCGAGCCAGGCGGTGGCCACCTTCGATTGCCGGCCGGGCGCGGGGCCGGCGGCGCTGCGCACGCGATGCCACAGCGCCTTCCAGCGGATGAACAGGGGCGCGAACGCCACGATCGCCGCCACGACGCCGACAAGCCGCCCGGTCACGGCCAGGAAGACGGCGGCGGCCGCGAGCGCCACGCCGGCGGTCACCTTGACAGCCTTGGCGGCATAGGTGGGATCCGCGGTCCGGAACCAGCGGATCAGCAACAGCACGCCGGCCAGAACGACGAATCCGAGGAGGAGATACGCCACCATCAATGGTCCTTGCGGTCAGGAGCGAGGCGATCGTTCGAGGTAGCCGGCGATGCGGGCGGCGCCGCCGCCGCGCTTCGCCAGGTCCTCGAGCGCCGCCAGTCCGCCTGCGGCGTACACGGCCACGGCCCGCAGCAGCTCGGCCAACTGCCGCGCGCTCCGGGAATCGAAGGGGCAGTAAGCGCCGCCCGTGAGGCGCGCGATCTGCTTGAAGGCGCGGGCCGCGACCGGATCGTCCCCTTCGTGGAACAGGAACGCCGGCACGCCAAGAAGACCGAGCTCGCCCGCCAGGCCGCACAGCCGGTCCACGTCCTCCTCCATGCAGTCACCGACATAGACCAGCGCATTGACGCGCCGCGCCTTGGTCTCGGCGACGGCGTGCCGCAGCACCTTTTCGATCTGCGTGCTGCCGGCGAGGCAGAACACGCCGGTCATCCGCCGCACCAGCTCGGCCGCGCTCGCGAGCCAGGGCGTTGCCCGAAACTCGCCGAAGCCGCGGAAGAAGGCGAGCTGGATCTCGAGGCCGCCCAGCGCCTTCGTGGCCTCGAACATCTCGCCCTGAATCCGGCAGGCGCGGTCCCAAGTGGGCTCGCGGCTCGCGGTTGCGTCCATCGCGAACAGCAGGCGGCCGCGCGGGCCGGCGGCCGGCTTGGGCGCCGAGCGGACCTTTTCGAGGAAGGCCGCGACTTCGGCCTCTGTCGAGGTCGCGGGAAGCCGTGACGTTTTGTCGGACATCGGGCCTGACGCAAGGATTGCAGCCCCTGGGATTATCGAATCCCGATGCTCAAGACGCCAGGAAAAGCATCGTTCCGGGTTGCGCGCGCCCGCGGCACAAAAAAATCCGGGCCCTCGGGCCCGGATCAGACAGGATTGCCGTGCACCGTCTTGGCGGCGCCGGATTCACGAAAATCGGCGAAGCCGGCGCTCCTAAGCGTCGCGGCCCGGCGCCACGGCCCAAGGGGTCGTGATTAGCCCTTGCCCAGCATGCCGGCGAGCTTGCCGGAGAGCAGGCCGAACACGGCGCCGACGATGATCGAGATGACGGCCACGACCAGCGGGTTGTCGGGGCCCACGGCCGCCAGGGACTCGACGTTCAGCTTGTTGCTGAGCAGCGTCAATCCGGCGGTGGCGGCGTATCCATAAACGCCGGCCGGGATGTTCGCCAGCGCTTCGACGTGGGCGCCGAGGCAGAGCACGATGACGGTCACGCCGACGACGATCGCGGGCCAGACGATGCCGAGACCCTCCACGGGAACCGTGGCGATGATCAGCAGCGCCACCCAGGCGCAAATGGCGCCCCAGATGCCGCTGACGATGGTGGTCTTCAGCGCGGCATTATTGCCGCCGGTTGCGAAGAACGTGGCCCACGCGATGAAGCCTATCCAAACCTGATAAACAGCGGATAACGGACCGAGCGCCAGCCACGTGGCGACGGCCCCCAATACACCAATGCTAATGGAAAGCGCGACCAAACTGGTCATGAGCGATACCCCCCTTGGATCGGCCCTTTAACGGATCGGTCGACGACCGCCGTCCTAGACCGACGTTTGTTGCAGCGGACGGTCTCGCCGGTCCCCTTCCGGAGCGACGGTCCCGTCGTGGAAAATCCATAACCACATCATGTATTTAGTACGCACATGAAAAGGCATGTAATCAATAGATTTTCCACAATAATATCATGCCATTAGAGGGAAGTACTGTCAATGCCGCCAGCAAACTTTGACTTTATCCACAAGACAAGACCAAATGGCCGAGCGTTTTTTCTAAAGTCGTTACCCGTTTTTGCTGCAATGCGGTAGAAGACAGGCGGCCGCCGATTTGAAATGACTCGGCCAGGAGTCTAAAGTCTTGGCCCGATTAGGGTCCGGGGCCGCTCCCACCGGCCGCCGCAGCCGAGGAAATCCGCACCAAAGCCATGCTCGAGGCCCTGTTCCACGCGTTCATCACGCTGTTCGTGATCGTCGATCCCATCGGCGTCGCGGCCGTGTTCCTGTCGCTGACGGCGGGCGGGGACGAGGCCTTCCGGGTCCGCATGGCGTGGCGCGGAACCGTGATCGCGACGGTGGTCCTGCTGGTGTTCGCGTTCGTGGGCGAATACCTGTTCCGCCTGCTCGGCATCACGCTGCCGGCGTTCAGCATCGCGGGCGGCGTTCTGTTGTTCCTGCTTGCCATCGACATGGTTCTGGTGCGCCGCACGGGCCTTCGCTCCACCACCGTGAGCGAGGACCGGGAAGCGGGCGCCAAGGAGGACATCTCGGTCTTTCCGCTCGCCATTCCACTCATCGCCGGGCCCGGCGCGCTGACCTCGATTCTCCTGCTGATGACCCGCACGGAAGGGACCCCGCTCCTTCAAGCGGCGGTCCTCGCCGTGCTGCTGGTGGTGATGATGATCACCTACGGCGTGCTGCGGTTCGCGGGCGCGATGGTCCGTTATCTCGGAGTCACCGGCGTCAACGTCGTCGGCCGGGTGCTTGGCATCATCCTCGCCGCGCTCGCCGTCCAATTCATCCTGAACGGTCTGGCGGGAAGCCGGCTCCTGGGCTAGAGCATGCGCTGGACCGCGGCCTTCTCCCGGCTGCGGGTGCCGCCGGATCAGGGCGCCGCTTCCTCCGACAGCGAAAGCAGTTCCGGATTTCCGCCGGTGGCCGCGGTGTTGACGCTGACCGTCCGTTCGGTGGCGAACCGCGGCAGGTAATGAGGACCGCCGGTCTTGGGCCCGGTCCCCGACAGGTTTTCGCCGCCGAAGGGCTGAACGCCCACGACGGCCCCAATCATGTTGCGGTTGACGTAGACGTTGCCGACCCGGGCACCGCGGCGGATGTGCTCGATCGTGGCGTCGATCCGGCTGTGGATCCCGAGCGTCAGGCCGTAGCCGGTGGCGTTCACCGCCGCGATCACAGCGTCGAGGCGCGAGGCCTCATACCGGATCACGTGCAGGATGGGGCCGAATACCTCGCGGTCCAGCATATCCAGCCGCTCGATCTCGAAGATGCGGGGCGCGAAGAAGGTGCCGTTCCCGGTTCCGGGCGGAAGCGGCGCCTCGTAGATCGGCTTTCCGATCCGCCCCATGGCGGCCGCGTGGCGTTCCAGCGCGGAGCGCGCCTCTTCGTCGATCACCGGCCCCACGTCGGTCGCGAGCAGCGCCGGGTCGCCGATCTCGAGTTCCGCCGTGGCCCCGGCCAGCATCTCGATGGTGCGCGGGGCGATCTCGCTCTGCAGGAACAGGACGCGAAGCGCCGAACAGCGCTGGCCGGCGCTGTCGAAGGCCGAGGCGCGCGCGTCCCGCACCACCTGCTCGGCCAAGGCCGAGGAATCGACGATCATCGCGTTCTGGCCGCCGGTCTCCGCGATCAGCGGCGCGATGGGCCCGGGCCGCGCGGCCAGCGCCCGGTTGATGGCCCGCGCGGTGTCGGTGGATCCGGTCACCGCCACGCCGGCGATGCGCGGGTCCGCGACCAGCCTTGCCCCCACGTCCGCGCCCGGTCCCGGCAGAAGATGCAGCACCGACTGGGGGACTCCTGCGCGGTGTAGGAGTCGCACCGTCTCGGCCGCGACGAGCGGCGTCTGCTCGGCGGGCTTGGCGATGACCGCGTTTCCGGCCGCGAGCGCCGCCGTCACCTGGCCCGTGAAGATGGAGAGGGGGAAGTTCCAGGGGCTGATGCAGGCGAACACGCCCCGCCCGTGAAGCGACAGCCGGTTGCGCTCGCCCGTCGGGCCGGGGAGCGCCGTGGCCGCGAAATCCTCGCGCGCGCGGAGCGCGAAGTAGCGGCAGAAATCGACCGCCTCGCGCACCTCGGCCAAGGCGTCGGGAACGGTGCGGCCGGCCTCGCGGACGATCAGTGTCGTCAGCCGCGCATAGTCCGCCTCGATCAGATCGGAGGCGCGTTCGAGGATTCGCGCCCGCTCGGCGGCATCGACGAGGGCCCAGTCGCGTGCCGCATCCTGCGCCGCGGCCAGTGCGGCCTCGATGTCGGCGGGCGCGGCCTCCGTCACCTCGCCCACGATGCGGTCATGGTCGGCGGGGCTTCGCACCGGTCTCGGCGCGGCGCGAGCCGAAGCGCCGGCCTCGGTCGTCTGCCCAAGCGGCGCGGCTTGTCCGGGCGTCCTGTCGGCCTGTTCCATGTCGTCGGCCAGCCGGTTGAGCACCGCCGGATCGTCGAGATCGAGGCCCTTGGCATTGCGCCGCGCCCGCCCGTAGAGGTCGCAGGGCAGCGGAATCCCCGGATGGGCCCTGGCGGCGAACCGGCGCACCCTGGCCACCGGATCGGCCACCACGTCGGCGGCCGGCGCGTTGCGGTCGGCGATGCGGTTGACGAACGAGGTGTTGGCCCCGTTCTCCAGCAGACGGCGCATGAGATAGGGCAGCAGGTCTTCATGGCTCCCCACCGGCGCGTAGACGCGGCACGGCGCGCCGGCTCCGTTCTCGCGCGTGAGCTGGTCGTAGAGCGCCTCGCCCATGCCGTGGAGGCGCTGGAACTCGAAATCGCGGTCCTCTCCCGCCATCTCGACCACCGCCGCCGCGGTATGGGCGTTGTGGGTCGCGAACTGGGGGAAGAACGCGGCGCGCGCCGCCAGCAGCCGCTTGGCGCAGGCGAGATACGAGACGTCGGTGTTCGCCTTGCGCGTGAACACCGGATATCCCGCAAGGCCGCGCTCCTGGGCCCGCTTGATCTCGTGATCCCAGTACGCGCCCTTGACCAGGCGAACGCCGATCCGCCGTTTCGTGCGCCGCGCCAGTTCCTCGAGCCAGGCGATGACCGCGGGGGCCCGTTTCTGATAGGCCTGCACCGCGAGCCCCAGCCCGTCCCATCCCGTAAGCGCCGGGTCCTCGGCCGTTTCGGCCACCACGTCGAGCTGGAGCTCGAGCCGGTCGGCCTCCTCCGCGTCCACCGTCAGGCCGATGCCTGCCTTTTTGGCGAGGCCCGCGAGCGCGCGCAGCCGGGCCGCCGTCTCGCCGGCCGCGCGCGGCGCCTGCGCGATCTCGAATCGCGGGTGAAGCGCGGACAGCTTGACCGAGATGCCCGGCGCGTCCCAAATCGCGCGCCCCGCGGCCGCGGGCCCGAGCGCCCGGATGGCCGCTTCATAGGCGGCGTAATAGCGCGCCGCGTCGTCCTTCGTGTAGGCGGCCTCGCCCAGCATGTCGAAGGAATGGCGGTCGCGCGCATGCTCGCGCGATGCGGCCCGCGTCATCGCCTCGCCGATCGTGCGGCCCATCACGAACTGACGGCCCAGGATCCGCATCGCGGCCAGCACCGCTTGGCGTACCACCGGCTCGCCGCTCCTGCCCACGATGCGGGCGAGCGCCGGGCCGATCCCCTCGGCCTCGATGTCGCGCAGATTGACGAACCGGCCGGTCAGCATCAGCGCCCAGGTGGAGGCGTTCACCAGCAGCGAGTCGCTTTGCCCAAGATGCCGCTCGAAATCGGCGCCTGCGATCTTGTCGTGGATCAGCCGCTCGGCGGTGGCGGCGTCGGGGATGCGGAGCAGCGCTTCGGCGAGGCACATCAGCACCACGCCCTCGGGCGACGACAGCGAATATTCGCGCAGGAAGGCATCGAGCCCGGCTTCGCCGAGCTCCCCTTCTTCGAGCCGGCCGCGCACCCCTTCCACGAGCCTGCGCGCCAGGGCCTCGATGCGCCGCGCCGCGGGCTCGGGCAGCGTGGCCTCGGCCAGCAGCGCGTCCATGCAGGTCGCTTCGTCGGCAAGCGTCACCGCGCGGACGGCGGCGCGCAACCGGGACGGCGCGGGGAGTGGCGTCGCGAAGATCATGCGCGGACTCCGCGGGCATTGCCCGGCGCCGGGATCGGGACTGCGGCTGCGGTGCCCATGGGGCAAGTGTATGCCGTCCGCGCGGGTTCACAATGCCGAACGGGGCCGAACGGGGCGGCGCGCGGCGCGTGCAACACGGCGCACCCGTCCGCCCGCCTCCGCCCGGCCAGAATCCGATCCGCCCTCCCCTGTCGCGGCCATAATGGCTATGCTCGGCCCCGCCATGGCTCCCGTTCAGAGAGGCGAATCGAGTTTGCATGCGTCGCGCGCGCCGCGCGGCGCCCTGATGCGCCCCGCGATGGACCGCCAGATGAACCCATGTGCGGCATAGCGGGATTCCTCGACCATTCGCGGGCCACGTCGCCCAGCGAGCTTCGCGCCCTGGCGGGGCGCATGGCGGACCGGCTCGTGCACCGCGGCCCCGACGAGGGCGACTGCTGGATCGACGCCGAGGCGGGGCTGGCCATCGGACATAGGCGGCTATCCATCATCGACCTGTCGGCCGGCGGCCATCAGCCCATGGTCTCCAGGGACGGCCGCTTCGTCATCGCCTACAACGGCGAGGTCTACAACTTCGCCGACATCCGCGCCGAGCTGGAATCCAAGGGCCGGCGCTTCCGCTCGTCCTGCGACACCGAGGTGTTGCTCGAGGCCTGCGCCGAATGGGGCGTCCGGGAAGCGGTCGGCAAGGCCATCGGCATGTTCGCCTTCGCGCTGTGGGACCGCACCGAGCGCACGCTGACGCTGGCCCGCGACCGGCTCGGAATCAAGCCGCTCTATTGGGGCGAAGTCGGCGATTTGTTCCTGTTCGGCTCCGAATTGAAGGCGCTGACGGCGCACCCGGGCTGGCGTCCCGAGATCGACCCCAACGCGCTGGCCGCCTTCTTCCGCTTCGCCTATGTCCCATCCCCGCACAGCATCTACAAGCGCATCTTCAAGCTTCCCCCCGGCCACATCGTGACCCTGCGCCCGAAGGAGGTCGCGCGTCTCACCCGCTACTGGGATCTGGCCGAGGTCGCGGCGCGCGGACGGGCGGCGCCGCTCGATCTCGACGAGACCGAGGCCGCGAACGAAATCCAAGCGCTTCTGCGCGACGCCGTGAAGCGGCGCATGATCGCCGACGTGCCGCTCGGTGTCCTGCTTTCGGGCGGGATCGATTCGACCACGGTGGCGGCGCTGATGCAGTCGCAGAGCGCCAAACCGGTCAAGAGCTTCACCATCGGGTTCGAGACTCGGGGCTATGACGAGGCGAACGACGCGCGGGCCGTCGCCCGTTACCTCGGCACCGAGCACACCGAGTTCTACCTCAAGCCCTCCGACGCCCTGGAGGCGATCCCGGAGCTTCCCCGAATCTACGACGAGCCGTTCGCCGATTCCTCGCAGATCCCGACGCTGCTCGTGTCCCGCATCGCGCGCCGCTCGGTCACCGTCGCGCTGTCGGGCGACGGCGGCGACGAGACCTTCCTCGGCTACAACCGGTACCGGTCGGCCGATTCGCTGTGGCGCCGCGCCGGCCTCCTGCCTTTGCCGTTGCGCCGGGCCGTGTCATCCGCGGTGCGGGCGATCGGGCCCGCGGCATGGCAGGCGGCGTTCGACCTGGTGCCGGAGCGCTTGCGTCCCCGCCACGCCGGATTCAGGCTGCACAAGGCCGCAGACGCGCTTGCCGCCGTTGATGCGGACGCGCTCTATCTCGCGCTCGTCAGCCAGTGGCAGGACCCGGCGCAGCTCGTGCCCGGCGCCGCCGAGCCGGTGACGGCGGCCTCGAGCCCCGAGATCGCCGCGCGCTTCCCCGATCTCGTCGAGCGCATGCAGTACCGTGACACCGTCACCTATCTCCCCGACGACATCCTGGCCAAGGTGGACCGCGCCAGCATGGCGACCAGCCTCGAGGTGCGCGTGCCGCTTCTCGATCATCGCCTGGCCGAGTTCGTGTGGCGGCTGCCCATCGCCGTGCGCCGCGGGAGCCGCCCCAAGGTGCTGTTGCGCCGGGTGCTGGAGCGATACGTGCCGAGGGCGCTCACCGACCGGCCCAAGGCGGGGTTCGCGGTTCCGATCGGTCAATGGTTGCGGGGCGAGCTTCGGGGCTGGGCCGAGGATTTGCTGGACCCGGCGAAACTCGCCGCGGACGGCCTGATCGAGCCCGTGCCGGTGCGCCGCGCCTTCGAGCAGCATCTTTCGGGCCGGCGCGACAACGAACATCTGCTCTGGTGCGTGCTGATGTTCCAGGCGTGGCGTACGGCTTCGAGGGCGGCGCCGTGACCGTGCCCCCGCGTCCCAAGCTGCTCTATCTCGTGACCGAGGATTGGTACTTCTGTTCCCATCGCCTTCCCATCGCCCGGGCGGCGCGGCTGTCCGGCTTCGACGTGGCGGTGGCGACCCGCGTGCGCGACCACGGCGAGGCGATCCGGGGCGAAGGCTTCCGCCTGGTGCCGCTGGCGCGCCTCAGCCGCCGCAGCCTCAATCCGCTCCGCGAACTGGCCGCGCTCTTCGAAATCGTCCGGGTCTACCGCCGCGAGCGGCCCGACATCGTCCACCACGTCGCGCTGAAACCGGTTCTGTACGGCAGCCTCGCGGCCCGGATCGCCGGCGTGCCGCGGGTCGTGAATGCGCTGACCGGCATGGGCTACGTGTTCGTGTCGCGCGATCCGACCGCGCGCCTGTTGCGGCTGGTCGTCGGCCTTCTGTTCCGGTTCGTGCTCGGCCACGGGCGCAACCGGCTGGTGCTGCAGAACCCCGACGACGCGCGCATGCTCATCGGGGCCGGGGTGGTGGACGAGTCGCGGGTCGCCGTCATCCGCGGGTCGGGCGTCGACACAACGCGCTTTTCGCCCGCGCCGCCGCCCTCCGGCACGCCGGTCGCGATCCTGGTGTCCCGGATGCTGTGGGACAAGGGCGTGGGCGAGACGGTGGCGGCCGCGCGTCTTTTGCACCAGCGCGGCGTTCCGCTGCGTGTCGTTCTGGTGGGCGACACCGATCCCGAGAACCCGGCCGCGATCCCCGCGGAGCAGCTTCGCGCCTGGCGCGACGAACATGCGGTCGAGTGGCTCGGCCATCGCTCGGACGTGCCGGCGCTGCTCCGCGCCGCCCACATCGCGGTCCTGCCGTCCTATCGCGAGGGGCTTCCCAAGAGCCTGCTCGAAGCCGCGGCCTGCGGCCTGCCGCTGGTGGCGAGCGACGTTCCCGGCTGCCGCGAGATCGCCCGCCACGGCGAGAACGGCATATTGGTCCCGCCCCGCACCGAAGCGGCGCTCGCCGACGCCCTGGAGCGGCTCGCCCGCGACCCGGAGCTTCGCGCCGTCATGGGCCGGCGCGGCCGCGAGCTGGCGGAGCGGCACTTCTCGGAGGGAGCCGTGGCGGCGGAAACCCTGGCGGTGTACCGGGAGCTTCTGGGCTAGACTGTGCCGCGCCCGATGGCCGGCCCCCCGGCCCCCGGCACCCAGCCCCCGGCATCCGGCCCCTTGACCCCATCGACCCCTTTGACCTGGGTCATGGCAGGCCGTAAATGGTTGGCCTAGTAACGGTATCGCCGCCGCGAGGCCCGCGGCGCTGGAGGGGTGCCATGCCCGCGACTCCCGAAATACTCGTCAAGTACGACACTCGCGTGCCGCGCTACACGAGCTATCCGACCGCGCCCCACTTCACGCCCGCGGTCGGGACCGACGTGTACCGGACGTGGCTGGGGGAGATCGGCGATTCGGCGGCGCTGTCCTTGTACCTGCACGTGCCGTTCTGTTCCAAGCTGTGCTGGTACTGCGGCTGCCATACGACGATCGTCCATGGCTACGAACCCGTCCTCGCCTACCGCGACCTGCTGCTGCGGGAAATCGACCTGGCGGCCGACGCCATGCGGGCGCGCCCGCGGGTCGTCCACATCCATTGGGGCGGCGGCACGCCCACCATCCTGAAGGGCCCGGACTTCGTTGCCGTCATCGAGCGGATACGGCGCCGTTTCGAGGGCGCGGCCGAGGCCGAGACGGCGGTGGAGACCGACCCCCGCTGCCTCAGTCCCGAGATGATCGAGGCGATGGGGCAAGCGGGCGTCACGCGCGCGAGCCTCGGGGTCCAGGATTTCCGGCGCGAGGTCCAGGTGGCCGTCAACCGGATTCAATCCTTCGAGCAGACCGCGCACGCGGTGGCGCAACTGCGCGCGGCCGGCGTCCACGACATCAACATCGACCTCATCTACGGCCTGCCGCACCAGACCGCCGAGACGGTGATCGAGACCGTCGACCTCACCGTCTCCCTGCGGCCGGAGCGCCTGGCGCTGTTCGGCTACGCCCACGTCCCCTGGATGAAGCGGCACCAGCGGCTGCTGGACGAATCGACGCTTCCGGACACGGCCGAGCGCTGGGCCATGTACGAGGCCGCGCGCGGGCGTCTCGCCCATCACGGATACGTCCCCGTCGGGCTCGACCATTTCGCCGCACCCGGCACCGGGCTCGCGCGCGCCGTCGCGGCGGGCGCGTTGCACCGCAATTTCCAGGGCTACACCGCCGACAGCGCCGACACGCTGATCGGCTTCGGCGCCTCGGCCATCGGGACGCTGCCCCAAGGCTATGTCCAGAACGCGGTCCCGATCTCCGCCTATCGCGAGGCCATAACGGAGGGCCGTCTCGCCGTGGTGCGCGGCATCGCCATCGGGCCCGACGACCGGCTGCGCCGCGCGGTGATCGAGCGGATCATGTGCGATCTCGAGGTCGATGTCGGCGCGGTGTGCCGGGAGTGCGGGTTCGACGCGGGCGCGCTCGATTCCGAGATCGCGTCGCTGGCCGATTTCGTCGCCGACGGGCTGGTTGCGATCGACGGCCGCACCGTCCGGATCAAGGAGGAAGGCCGGCCCCTGGTGCGCTCGGTGGCGGCGGCCTTCGACGCCTATCTCGGCCAGGGCGAGGCACGCCACTCCAAGGCGGTGTAGCGCCTACGAGGGCGCGCCCGGTCCCAGAGCGCGTCTTAGAATCCTAGAACAGTCCGAAGACCTCTCCCGTATCGTCGACGCCGACCGCCTCGGCCGCGGGCACGCGGGGCAGGCCCGGCATGGTCATGATCTCGCCGGTGATGACGACCAGGAACTCGGCCCCGGCCGACAGGCGCACCTCGCGGATGGGCACGATGAAGCCGTCCGGCGCGCCCTTCTTGTTGGGATCGGTCGAAAAGCTGTACTGGGTTTTGGCCATGCAGATCGGGAACGCGCCGTAGCCGATCTTCTCGTACTCCGCCAATTGGGTCTGGATCGGCTTCGGCGCGTCGATATCGTCGGCGCGGTAGATCTCGCGGGCGATGGTCCGCACCTTCTCCAGGAGCGGCATGTCGTCGGGATAGAGGAACTTGAAGGAGCCCTTCTTGGCCTCGATGGTCTTGATGACCTCCTTGGCCAGGTTTTCCGCCCCGGCGCCGCCCTTGGCCCAGTGCTCCCCCAGCACGGCGTCGACGCCGAGCTTGGCGCAGGATTTCTGCACCAGGGCGATCTCGGCCTCGGTGTCGGTGGGGAAGCGGTTCAGTGCCACCACCACGGGCAGGCCGAACTTGCCCAGGTTTTCGACGTGGCGCAGCAGGTTGGGGATGCCGCGCTCGAGCGCCTCCAGGTTCTCCGGCCCGAGCTTCTTCGCGTCCACGCCGCCGTGGAGCTTGAGCGCGCGCACGGTGGCGACGATGACGACGCATGACGGCTTCAGCCCCGCCTTGCGGCACTTGATGTCGATGAACTTCTCGGCGCCCAGATCGGCGCCGAAGCCCGCTTCGGTCACGACATAGTCGGCCAGCTTCAACGCCGTCTTGGTGGCGAGCACGGTGTTGCAGCCGTGGGCGATGTTCGCGAACGGCCCGCCGTGGATGAAGGCGGGATTGTTTTCCAGCGTCTGCACCAGGTTCGGCTGCAGCGCGTCCTTCAAGAGCGCGGTCATGGCGCCGTCGGCCTTGATGTCGCGCGCGCACACCGGCGCACGGTCCCGCGTCTGGCCGACGACGATGTTCCCCAGGCGCTTCTGCAGGTCCTTCACGTCCATGGCCAGGCACAGGATGGCCATGACCTCGGAGGCCACCGTGATGTCGAAGCCGTCCTCGCGCGGAAATCCGTTGGCCGCGCCCCCCAGCGAATTCACGATCGAGCGCAGCGCGCGGTCGTTCATGTCGACGACCCGGCGCCAGGTGACGCGGCGCGAATCGATCTTGGGGTCGGTGCCCCAATAGATGTGGTTGTCGACCATGGCGGAGAGCAGGTTGTGCGCGGCCCCTACCGCGTGCATGTCGCCGGTGAAGTGCAGGTTGATGTCGGCCATGGGAACGACCTGGGCGTAGCCGCCGCCCGCCGCGCCCCCCTTCATGCCGAACACCGGCCCCAGGCTCGGCTCGCGCAGGCAGACGATCGTTTTCTTGCCGATCCGGTTGAGGCCGTCGGCCAGACCCACCGAGGTCGTGGTCTTGCCCTCCCCGGCGGTGGTCGGCGTCATGGCCGTGACCAGGATCAGCGTCCCGTCGGGTTTACTTTTCAGGCTGTCGACGTAGGAGAGCGGGATCTTCGCCTTGTAGTGGCCGTAGGGCTCCAGGCGCTCGGGATCGATGCCCAGCCTCTGCTTGGCCAGCGCCGTGATCGGCACCATCTTGGCCGCGCGGGCAATTTCGATATCGCTCTTGGGTGCGCTCATCTTCCCCTCCCCGAAAGACCGGCGCGATCGGTCCGGCGCCGCCGCGGGTGTTCTTCGCCGTTCGGCTGTCGTTCCCGCGAAACGAACGGTTATAAACCGATTGGCTTCGCCAGCGAAAGGCCCAATGCCGCGACATTTCGGCCCGCAAAAGGGTTGCGCCGCGCCGGGGCCGCGGGCTACACAGGCGGCGTGCCCGCGCTCCGGCTCGCGGGCCGTAAACCTGAAACACCCGAAAATCCGCGCGATGGCGGCCGGCATCCGGCGCCGGGCATAAGCGCCCACGAACAGGAGCATCGATGACCAAGCTCAACCGGGACGATGTGATAGGGATCGTGGGCCCGCTCGACGACTTCCGGATCGCGCGCATCATCGCCACCGGCGCCTCGGCGGCCGAGCTCACCGAGGCCTTCGAATGGCTGTCCGAGGACGATGTCATGGGCCCCAAGCTGCGGCGGCCCTTGAGCGGCAGGGTGGGCGAGCTTTACGACATCCTGACCGCCGACCAGCCGGAACCCGAGGAAAGATAGGACCTCGCTCCGCCCGACCTGCCGGCGGCGATCGTCTCGGACGTCATCTGAACCTGCGTCTCAACCTCCGCGCCGGCCTGTCCCGGCCCATCGATCATCCGCGCGTGTACAGCTAAGTACATATCTGTATAGCGAAGAACATAATGGTGACCGGCATCCTGGTCCCCGCCGTTACCGATGCAGTTCCGCGGCTTGGCCGGCTCACTTGAGCCTTTCTTAACGGGACGTCAGCAATACTGAGTTTCGGCACGGCGCACCCCGGCGTCGGCCGCGCAAGCCCGCGTGGCCGCGCATGGCCGGCTACCCGCCTGCCGCGGGATCCATGCTCCATGTCGGCGGCCCAAGCCGGCCATCGGTCCCAAGGATTGTCGCTGACCATGCCGGGACTCACCTTTCGGGACGCTCGGATCTTCGTCATCGCACCGGAGGCGCAGCTCGTGGAGCTGCGGGCGATCCTCCATCACGAGGGTGTCGATGCGGTCGAGACCGTCGGCGATCCCGCCACCGCGCTCGATGCGATGGCCGTCTTCCGTCCCGACCTGGTCCTCTATGCCTTCGATCCGGCCGAACCGGATGGGATGCGGTGGCTCAAGACGATCGAGGCCGCCGAGAAGGAGGATTGCGTCTCGGTGCTGGTGATCGGGCCGCCGTTCGACCGCGCCGAGATCACGGAGCGAATGCGCTCCATGATGGGGGTGAGGTTGCGTTTTCGTGCGCTTGCCGAGGAGAACGCGCGCATCGCGGCCGAGCTGCGCCAGACCCAGGCCAAACACGAGGAGGCCCGGGCGACCCTGAAACAGGCGGAGGAGCGCCTGACAGCGGCGCTCCAGGAATCGGAGGGCAAGAGCCGGGCCAAGTCCGAGTTCATCGCCAACATGAGCCACGAGCTGCGGACGCCGCTCAACGCCATCATCGGTTTCTCGGAGATCCTGCGCGATCAGACGTTCGGCCCCCACGGCAATCCGAAATACGGCGAATACGCCGCCAATATTCACGAGGCGAGCTCCCATCTCCTGGGGCTCATCAACGACATTCTGGATATTTCGCGCGCCGAGGCGGGGCAGCTCGACCTCACCTTCGAGACCATCGACGCCCGCAGCACGATCGCGAGCGCCGTGCGCATGCTGGACGGAACGGCGAAGACGAGGGGCGTCAAGCTCAAGATCGAGATCGCCCCGGACTTCCCGCACCTGCGCACCGACGAGCGGCGCCTGCGCCAGGTCCTGCTCAACCTGATCTCGAACGCGATCAAGTTCACGCCGCGCAACGGATTGGTCACGGTCAGGGCCGACGTGGATCCCGCCGACGGCGCCTTCATCATCGTCGTGAGCGACACCGGCATCGGCATAGACCCCAAAGACATCCCCATCATCATGAGCCGCTACGGCCAGGTGAAGGGCCAGACCGCCAATCCCGACAAGGGCGCAGGCCTCGGCCTGCCCTTGACCGAAAAGATCGTCAAGGCGCTGGGCGGGCAGCTCGAAGTGCGCAGCCGCAAAGGCGTGGGCACGGCGGTCACCGTCCGCTTCCCGCCCGACCTCATCGTGCGGCCCTAGCGCGGCGGACGGAGGGCGGTGCCGGGATCGGCGCGGCGAAAAGATTTGCCGCTCCGCCGGCCTTTCCTCTACACAAGACCCATGACCGCCACCACCGCCCCATCGGCCGCCGCCCCCTCGGCCGCCGCATCTCAGGCAGCCGCCCCCTCGGACGCCGCATCTCAGGCAGCCGCCCGCAGGACGGCGCGAATCCTGATCGCGACCAAGGCGATCCACGTCCGCCCCCACGAGCCGTTCACGCTCACCTCGGGGCGGAAAAGCCCGGTCTACATCGACTGCCGCAGGCTGATCTCGTTCCCGCGCGAGCGCTCGGAGCTGATGGATCTGGCGGTCGCGCTCATCGACCGCGAGATCGGGCGCGCCGATCTCGACGCCATCGCCGGGGGCGAGACCGCCGGCATCCCGTTCGCCGCGTGGATCGCCGAGCGGCTCGACATGGCGATGCTGTACGTGCGCAAGCAACCCAAGGGCTTCGGCCGCATGGCCCAGATCGAAGGCGACATGCCCGAGGGAAGCCGCGTGCTTCTGGTCGAGGATCTGGCCACCGACGCCGGCAGCAAGGTCCAGTTCTGCAACGCGCTCCGCGCCGCGGGCGCCAAGGTGGCGCATACCTTCGTGATCTTCCACTATGGCATCTTCCCCCAGAGCATCCGGGTACTTTCCGAGATCGGCGTCCGGCTCCACGCGCTCGCCACCTGGTGGGACGTGCTGGCGGAGGCCGAGACGGGCGCAGACTTCGACGCCGCCGTGCTGGCCGAGGTCAAAGCCTACCTTCACGATCCCGAGGGGTGGAGTACGGCCAAAGGCGGCGCGTAGGCGGCGCGGTCCGCAGGCTCTACAATTCGGCGGGCCGAGGAACAATGATGTCCAAGGCGGCATCCAAACGCGGGCAGCGGCGTCGCGGGCAGCGGCGTCCACGCATCGGCACCAGCGGGTGGAGCTATCCGTCCTGGCGCGCGGGCTTCTACGAAGGCGTGCCCCAGCGGCGCTGGCTGGCCCATTGCGCCGCGCATTTCACGGCCATCGAGGTCAACGCCACCTTCTACCGCGAGATGAAGCCCGCGCTGCTCGAGCGCTGGCGCGACGAGACGCCCGACGACTTCGCGTTCGCCATCAAGGGTCACCGCTACATCACCCACGTCGAGCGCCTGAAGGCGCCCTCGAAGCCCGTGCGCCGCCAGCGCGACACGGTGGCGCCGCTCGGTCCCAAGCTCGCGGCCGTTCTGTGGCAATTGCCGAAAACCCTGCAAAAGGACATGAAGCGCCTGAACCGCTTCCTCGACGCGCTCGAAGAATGGCCGGGCGTGCGCCACGCGCTCGAATTCCGCCATGCCTCGTGGTTCGACGATGAGGTGGCCGATGCGCTGTCGCGCCGCGGCTGCGCCAATTGCCTGTCGGACGCCGCCGACTGGCCGCTGTGGGACGCGGTCACCACCGATCTCGTCTATGTCCGCCTGCACGGCCACACCCGCACCTACGCCTCTTCCTATGGGGAGCGGGCGCTCGGCGCCTGGGCGAAACGGGTGACGCGCTGGATGGGCGAAGGCCGCGAGGTCCACGTCTATTTCGACAACGACGCCGAGGGCGCCGCGCCCTACAACGCGCTCCGCCTGCTGGAACTCGTCGCGCCGACACGCAAAGCCAAGCGTTCGTGATGCGCGGGGCTTAGCCCTTGGTGTTTCTTTCGGCGCGGGGCGTCGTGGCGATCCGGCCTTCCTCGGGCGTGGAGCCTTGAGCGTAGAGCCGCTTCGGGATGCGGCCGGCCTCGAACGCCAGCCTGCCCGCCTCCACCGCGTTTTTCATCGCCCTTGCCATCTTGACCGGATCGCGGGCGCGCGCGATGGCGCTGTTCATCAGCACGCCGTCGCAGCCCAGCTCCATGGCGAGCGCGGCGTCGGAGGCGGTGCCCACCCCGGCGTCGATGATGACCGGAACGTGGCACAGGTCGCGGATGATCTCGATGTTGTAGGGATTGCGGATGCCCATGCCCGAGCCGATGGGCGCGCCCAACGGCATGACCGCCGCGCAGCCGATGTCCTGGAGCTTGCGCGCCGTCACCGGATCGTCGTTGCAGTAGGGCAGCACCACGAATTTTTTTGCGACCAGCTCGGACGCGGCGGCCAGCAATTGCTCCACGTCGGGGAACAGCGTCTCGTCGTCGCCGATCACCTCGAGCTTGATCCAATCGGTTTCCAGCGCCTCGCGGGCGAGCTCGGCCGTCAACACGGCGTCGCGCGCGGTGTAGCAGCCCGCCGTGTTGGGCAGCAGGAAATAGCGGTCCTTCAGCGCCTGGTAGAGATTCTCCGCGCCGCCGCCGAAGCCCACGCGGCGGATCGCAACCGTCACCGCCTCGGCGCCGCTCGCCTCCAGCGCGTCGAGCATCACCTGGCGATTGGGGTACTGCGCCGTGCCGAGGAAGAGCCGCGAGCGGAACGTGCGTCCGGCGATGGTGAGCGGGCCCGGCATTGCAGTCCGGCTTCCTTCCATCTCAGCCTCCCGCGAGGGGCTGCACGATTTCCACGCGGTCGCCTGGCGCGACGTGGGTCACCTCCCACGACACGCGGGGCACCACCTGGCGGTTGACGGCCACCGCCAGGCCGCGGCGCTTGGGGTCGATCCCGCAGCCGGCCACCAAGTCCGCCAGCGTGCAATCGCGGAACGCGCGCGGCTCGCCGTTGACGAGAATCGTCTCCGCCGCGGTCTCCGTCGAGGTCTTTGCGGTAACCGCCGTCATGCCGCGAACCGCGAGGCCTGGAACGGCTTGGCCTCGTCGGGCAGCCGCCCGGTAAGGCAATACGCGGCGATGGCCCGCGCCGTCACGGGGGCGAGCAGGATGCCGTTGCGGTGATGGCCGGTGGCGAGCACCAGCCCTTCGACCGGACAGGGGCCCAGGAGCGGCGCGTCGTCGCGGCTGGTGGGGCGCAGCCCGGCCCACATCTCGATCAGAGGAAGATCGTAGATGCCGGGGATCGTCTCCCAGGCGCGGCGCAAAATCTCGTAGACGCCGCCCGCGGTGAGCGAAGTGTCGAAGCCCTGTTCCTCGACCGTGGCGCCGAGCAGAAGCGTTCCGTCGCCGCGCGGCACCAGATAGGTGCCGGGGCCCCAAACCACATGGCGGATCAGGGGCGCGTCGGGCGGCATCTTCAGGCTCACCATCTGTCCCTTCACGGGCCTGACCGGCGGGCGCGCGATCTCCGGCACGCCGGCGATGGTGTGCGACCAGGCGCCCGCGG
>JBAVNO010000373.1:0-15962 GCA_049691095.1 Alphaproteobacteria bacterium
AGCCTGCTCCGGGCTGCGGGCGCCTACGACCCCGCGTTCGAGCACGACTCCTGCGGCGTCGGCCTGGTCGCGGCCGTCGACGGCAAGCCCCGCCGCGCGGTGGTCGAGGCCGGGATCAACGCGCTCAAGGCGGTCTGGCATCGGGGCGCGGTGGACGCCGACGGCAAGACCGGCGACGGCGCCGGCATCCACGTCGAGATTCCCCAGGAGTTCTTCCGCGACCATTGCCGGCGCATCGGCCACCGGCCGGGCCCGGGCAAGATCGCGATCGGCGTCGTGTTCCTGCCGCGCACCGAATTGGGCGCCCAGGAGCGCTGCCGCTGCCTCGTGGAATCGGAAATCCTGCGGCTCGGGTACCGGATCTACGGCTGGCGGCAGGTGCCGGTGAACGTGGACGTGATCGGCGAGAAGGCCAACGCCACGCGGCCCGAGATCGAGCAGATCATGATCGAGAACAACCGCGGCACGAGCGAGGAGCAGTTCGAGCTCGACCTGTTCGCGATCCGCCGCCGCATCGAGAAGCACGTGCTGGCGCAGAACATCCGCGACTTCTACATCTGCTCGCTCTCGTGCCGGTCGCTCATCTACAAGGGCATGTTCCTGGCCGAACAGCTGACCCGGTTCTATCCCGATCTGCTGGACGAGCGGTTCGTCTCCAACTTCGCCATCTATCACCAGCGCTATTCGACCAACACCTTCCCGACCTGGCATCTGGCGCAGCCCTTCCGCGTGCTCGCCCACAACGGCGAGATCAACACCCTGCTCGGCAACATCAATTGGATGAAGAGTCACGAGCCGCGCATGGCGGCCCGCGCGTTCGCCGAGTTCATGGACGACGTCAAGCCCGTGATCCAGGGCGGAAGCTCGGACTCGGGCGCGCTCGATGCCGTGTTCGAGGTGCTGCTGCGGGCCGGCCGTCCGCTTCCCATGGTCAAGACGATGATGATTCCGGACGCCTGGAGTCACCGGCCGTCGATGCCGCAGTCCCACAAGGACCTCTACAGCTACTGCAACTCGGTGATGGAGCCGTGGGACGGCCCGGCCGCGCTCGCCGCCTATGACGGCCGCTGGGTGCTGGCCGGCATGGACCGCAACGGTCTGCGGCCGCTGCGCTACACGCTCACGGGCGACGGGCTTCTCGTCGTCGGCTCGGAAACCGGCATGGTCCAGATCGACGAATCGGCGGTGCGCGAGAAGGGGCGCGTCGGGCCCGGCCAGATGATCGCCGTGGACCTGGCGGAGGGCCGTTTGCATCGCGACCGCACGCTCAAGGACATGCTGGCCGCGACGCGTCCGTTCGCGAAATGGACGAAGAACATCACCGTGCTCGACAGCCTGATCAAGACCGACGCCGCCGAGCCGGTCGCGTTCACGCGCGACGAGTTGCGCCGGCGCCAGGCGTGCTTCGGGCTCACCATGGAGGACATGGAGCTGATCCTCCATCCCATGGTCGAGGACGGGAAGGAAGCGGTGGGCTCCATGGGCGACGATACGCCGTTGGCGGTCCTGTCCAAGAAATACCGTGGCCTTCACCATTTCTTCCGCCAGAACTTCAGCCAGGTGACGAACCCGCCGATCGACAGCCTGCGCGAGAAACGGGTCATGTCGCTCCGAACGCGGCTGGGGAACCTCGGCAACGTTTTGGACGAGGACGAGAGCCAGTGCCGGCTGTTGCAGCTCGAATCGCCCGTGCTCTCCAGCGCGCAGTTCGAGGCGATGAAGGCCTATATGGGCGACACCGCGGTCGAGATCGACTGCACCTTCGACGCGGAGAGCGCGCGCGCCCGGGACGACGACGGCACCGCGCTTCGCGACGCCCTGGCCCGCATCCAGCAGGAGGCCGAGGAAGGCGTGCGCAAGGGGTGCGTGCACGTCATCCTGTCGGACCGCAACGTCTCCGAGACGCGGGCGCCGATCCCGATGATTCTCGCCACCGGCGCGGTGCACACGCACCTGGTGCGCCAGAATCTGCGCACCTTCACGTCGCTCAACGTCCGCTCCGGCGAATGCATGGACGTGCATTATTTCGCGGTGCTCGTCGGCGTCGGCGCCACCACGGTCAACGCCTATCTGGCCCAGGAGGCGATCGCGGACCGGCACGCGCGCGGGCTGTTCGGCAACGTGAGCCTCGAATCCTGCGTCCGCAAGTTCCAGAACGCGGCCGACGAAGGGCTGCTGAAGATCATGTCCAAGATGGGCATCTCGATCATCAGCTCGTACCGCGGCGGCTACAATTTCGAAGCGCTCGGCCTGTCGCGGTCGCTGGTCGCGGAATATTTCCCCGGCATGATCTCGCGCATTTCCGGGATCGGACTCTCGGGCATCGAGGCGATGGTGCGCCGCGCCTACGAGCACGGCTTCCGCGACAATGTCGTGGCGCTGCCGGTGGGCGGATTCTACAAGTACCGGTTCGGGGGCGAGGCCCACGCCTTCGACGGCAAGCTCATCCACGTCCTGCAGACGGCGGTGGCGACCGACTCCTACGCCACCTACAAGAAGTACAGCGAGGGCCTGCGCCAGCTCCCGCCGATTCAGCTTCGCGACCTGTTGGACTTCAAGACCGTTGCCAACCCGGTGTCGCTGGAAGAAGTCGAATCGGTCACCCAGATCCGCAAGCGGTTCGTGACCGGGGCCATGTCCCACGGCGCGCTCTCGCGCGAGGCGCACGAGACCTTGGCCATCGCGATGAACCGGATCGGCGCCAAGTCCGACTGCGGCGAGGGCAGCGAAGCGCGCGAGCGCTTCCATCCGCGCCCCAACGGGGACAATGCGAACTCCACGATCAAGCAGATCGCCTCGGGCCGCTTCGGCGTCACCGCCGAGTATCTCAACAATTGCAGCGAGATCGAGATCAAGATCGCGCAAGGAGCCAAGCCCGGCGAGGGCGGGCAGCTCCCCGGCTTCAAGGTCTCGGTCGAGATCGCCACGCTTCGGCACGCGACGCCGGGCGTGACGCTGATCTCGCCGCCGCCCCACCACGACATCTATTCGATCGAGGATCTGGCGCAGCTCATCTACGACCTGAAGCAGATCAACCCGGATGCGCGCGTGTGCGTGAAGCTCGTGGCGCGCACCGGGATCGGCACCATCGCGGCCGGAGTCGCCAAAGCAAAAGCCGACGTGATCATGATCTCGGGGCACACCGGAGGCACCGGCGCCAGCCCGCAGTCGAGCATCAAATACGCCGGGCTGCCCTGGGAAATGGGCCTTTCCGAGGTGCACCAGGTCCTCACCCTGAACCGGCTTCGCCACAACGTGCTGCTCAGGACCGACGGCGGCATCAAGGCGGGCCGCGACGTGGTGATCGCGGCGCTGCTCGGCGCCGAGGAATACGGGATCGGCACCACGGCGCTGATCGCCATGGGGTGCATCATGGTGCGCCAGTGCCATTCCAACACCTGCCCGGTCGGCGTTTGCACCCAGAACCCGAAGCTGCGCGAGAAGTTCACCGGCACGGCGGAAAAGGTGGTCAACCTCTTCAGCTTCATCGCCGAGGAGGTGCGCGAGATCCTGGCCGCCCTCGGCGCGCGCTCGCTCAACGAGGTGATCGGCCGCACCGACCTTCTGACGCAGGTCAGCCGCGGCTGGGCGCATCTGGACGACCTCGACCTCAATCCGCTGCTCGCCAAGGCGGACCCCGGCCAATACCCGAGCCACTGCACGCTCAAGGGGCGCAACGAGGTGCCCGAGACGCTGGATGCGCAAATGATCCGCGATGCCGCGCGGACGCTCGACGAAGGCGAGAAGATGCAGCTCACCTACAACATCCGCAACACGGAGCGCGCGATCGGGACCAAGCTTTCGTCCATGATCACCCGCCGCTTCGGCATGACCGGGCTCAGGCCGGGCCACATCACGGTGCGGCTCAGGGGCTCGGCCGGCCAGTCGCTGGGCGCATTCGCCGTGCAGGGCCTGAAGCTCGAGGTGTTCGGCGACGCCAACGACTATGTGGGCAAGGGGCTCTCGGGCGGCACGATCGTGGTTCGCCCGATGACATCGAGCCCGCTTGCCAGCGACGAGAACGTCATCGTCGGCAACACGGTTCTCTACGGGGCCACGTCCGGCAGGCTGTTCGCCGCCGGCCAGGCGGGCGAGCGGTTCGCCGTGCGCAACTCCGGGGCCGAGGCCGTGGTCGAGGGCTGCGGATCGAACGGCTGCGAGTACATGACCGGCGGCGTGGCCGTGGTCCTGGGCCCGGTGGGCGACAACTTCGCCGCCGGCATGACCGGCGGCATGGCGTTCGTCTATGACGGGCAGGACACCTTCGAGGACCACGTCAACGCCGACTCGGTCGTCTATCAGCGCCTCGAGATCCCGTATTGGGAGGACGTCGTCCGGGCGCTCATCGCCGAGCACGTGCGCGAGACCCAGTCCCGGTTCGCCGAACGCCTGCTGGTGGAGTGGGACGTGACGCGCTCGAAGCTGTGGCAGGTCGTGCCCAAGGAAATGCTCGACAAGCTCGAACATCCGGTCACAAGGAAAGAGGCCGAGGAAAAGGCCCGGGCCTAGCCGTTCCGGCGCCGCTGTCGCCGAGATGGCCCGCGCCTGGGCCAGTTCATTGGCCCGCATCCTAGTGCAGCCGTGGGCGCGCTCGGCTAGACTGGCGCGCGATGCGAAGGCTGTATCATCTCCCGCTCTCGCCCACCTCGCGCAAGGTGCGCGTGGTGCTGGCCGAAAAGAAGCTCGGCGTCGAGCTCAGGGCCGAGCGCGTCTGGGAGCGCCGCCCCGAGTTCCTGGCCCTCAACCCGTCGGGCGAGGTGCCGGTGCTGGTGGAAGACGGCGGTGAGGTCATCGCCGACAGCGGCGCCATCTGCGAATATCTCGAGGAACTCCACCCCGACCCGGCGTTGATCGGCCACGATGCGCTGTCGCGCGCCGAGACCAGGCGGCTCGTCGCCTGGTTCGACGGCAAGTTCGCCCACGAGGTCACCGCCAATCTGCTGGGCGAAAAGGTGCTGAAACGATTCCTGGGGCTGGGCGAGCCCAGCTCCGAGGCGATCCGGGCCGGGAGCGAGAACATCCACTATCATCTCGAGTACATCGCCTACCTGGCGGAGCGCCGCCGCTGGCTTTCGGGAGACGAGTTCTCGCTGGCCGACATCGCGGCGGCGGCCCATCTCTCGGCGGCCGATTATCTGGGCGACGTGCCCTGGGCCATGCACGAAGGGGCCAAGGACTGGTACGCGCGGGTCAAGTCGCGGCCCTCGTTCCGGCCCCTGCTCGCCGACCACATCCCGGGCCTGCCGCCGCCCAAGCACTACGCCGATTTGGATTTCTGAACCCGCAGGCCGCCGCGATGCCCCGCTTTCGCCATGAAGACTTCGTAACCAACGCGGCCTGACGCGATCCCTGCAGCGACGGAGGACCGACCCATGCGACCCACGCGACCCGCGCTTTCTGCCGTCTTCACTCGGACACTCCTTCTGGTGGCCGGACTCGCAGGGCTCGTGGGCGCGACTGCGGCACGGGCCGACACGCCGTTGCCGCCCGACAGCGTGGCCTTGACCCTTTCGGCCGAGGACTGGGTGGAAACCGACACCGCCCTGGTGCGGCTGGCCGTCGATTCCGCGATGGAGGCCGACGCGGTGGCCGCGGCCCGGGGCCGGATCAAGGCCGCGCTCGCGGCGCTCGTTCCCGGCGCCGAATGGCACATCACCGATTTCAATCGCGACCGCGACGCCTCGGGGCTCGAACGCTGGCACCTGGTCGCCGAGGCGCGGGTTCCAGAGGCGGCGCTCGACGGACTCTACGACCGCGCCAAGAAGGCAAGCCGTCCCGGCGAGCAGATGACCGTGATCGGGATCGATTTCGTGCCCACGGTGGCGGAGCGGGAGAAGGTGCTGGCGGGCCTTCGCGCCACCCTTTACGGCCGGGTGAAGGACGAGCTCGCGCGGCTCAACGGCGTCTATTCGGACCGGTCGTTCAGGGTGCGGGCCATCGATTTCGGCGGCCTCGTCCGCCCGCTGCCCATGGAGACGAAGGCATACGCGCGGGGCGTGGTGAGCGAGAGCGCGCCGGCCTCTTCGGCGGCTCCCATCGGCGTCGCGGAGAAAGTGCAGGTGACGGCCAACGTCATCCTTGCCGCCGATCCGCCCAAGCCGTCCAAGGAGTAGCGGCTTGTCCGCCGGGGGCCAGTCGGGCGCGGCGCGGCGCAATCGGGAATCGGCCGCGCCCGGGTCGCGGCCGTGAGCGCACGGCTTTTCTGCTTCGGCCTCGGCTACACCGCCAGGGCGTTGGGATCGGCGTTGCGCCGCCAGGGATTCCAGGTGGCGGGCACCTGCCGCGATCCCGAGAGCGCCTCACGCCTGCGCGAGGAAGGATTCGAGGTGGCCCTGTTCGACACCGGCCGGCCGCTCGGCGACGCCACGGCCGCCCTTTCCGGCGTGACCCATCTGCTCTCGTCCGTGCCTCCGGACGCTGCGGGCGATCCCGTCTTGCGCACCCACGGCCGCGACATCGCGGAACTGGCGGGCGCGCTGCGGTGGGCCGGGTACCTGTCCACCACCGGCGTCTATGGCGACCGCCAGGGCGGCTGGGTGGACGAGGGCTCGGAAGTCAGCCCCAGCGGCGAACGGGGCCTAAGGCGCGCCGCCGCCGAGGCCGATTGGCTGGACCTGTGGTGGGACGGCGGATTGCCGGTGCACGTGTTCCGGCTTGCCGGAATCTACGGCCCCGGGCGCAGCGCCATCGACCAGGTCCGGGCCGGCCGCGCCCGGCGCATCGTCAAGCCGGACCAGGTGTTCTCGCGCATCCATGTCGACGACATCGTCGCCACCCTGATCGCCTCGATGGAAAGGCCCCGGCCCGGCGCCGTCTATAATGTGTGCGACGACGAGGCGGCCCCGCCCCAGGACGTGGTTGCGTACGCATGCGAGCTGTTGCACGCACCGCCGCCGCCTCTCGTTCCGTTCGAGGACGCGGGACTGTCCGAGATGGGCCGCAGTTTCTTCGACGACAACAAGCGCGTCCGCAACGACCGCATCAAGGACGAGCTCGGCGTCAGGCTGCGCTATCCCGATTACCGCTCGGGCCTGCGGGCGATCCTGGAGGCCGAAGGCTAGGGCTCGCGTGCCGGCGTTCGGTTACTTGCACGGTCCCGGGCGATGAGGGGCGCCAGGCCGTCGGCGATGATCTCGGCGGCGCGGGCCGATCCGGCGTCGTTGAAATGGAGTCCGTCGTAGATGTCGGCGTCGGTCCAGCGCTCCGCGGCCAAATCGACGAGCGGCACGCCTTCGCTTTGGGCCACCTGCCGGACGATGGCGTTGAAATAGTCGTGGGCCGAGGCGAAGGATTCGGGTGTGAGCCCATGGCGCGCCAGCGCCTCGGCATTGAGGTACCCGCCCGCCGCCACCGGGATGTCGGACGCGCCGCCCCTTTGGGCCTGGGTCATGAGCACGGGCCGGATGCCCCAGGCCCTGGCGGTAACGACGAACTGACGCAGCGCGCTCTCATATTGTTTGCCCCATTTGGCCGCGACCTCGGGGTCGAGGGCGGTCGTGGGCGAAGGTCGCGCCGCATCTTCGGCGGCCTTGGCCGCGGGTGCCGTCAGCGCGCCTTTCAATTTCAGCCACGTCCTCTTGGCGGCGCGGTAGGTGCGGGGAATCGTCATGTCGCGCAGGTCGCGCACCACGGTCTCGAGGTTTCGCTTGCGCGTCCGCACCAAGGCGAGATCGGGATCGTCCGCCCAATAGGAGCCGAGGCGCGCGAGCATCGCCTGGTCGTTGGCGTTGTGCATCAGCACCACGTAGTCAGGATGGAGCGGCACCACCTTGCCGATCAGGATCAGGGTCGAGTGCAGGGTGTTGTTGCCGGACTTGCCGCCGTTGAGGCTGTTGATCGCGAGCCTGGTCTTGCGCTCCAGCAGCCGGCCGGCGAGATAGGGGAAGCGCGTTTCGGGCGTCACGAACATGCATTCGGTGGTCGAGCCGCCGAGGAAGACGATGGTGACGTCGGGATGGTCGTGAACCCGCGACGGCTCGATGAAGCCGTCGGCGTCGGTGTCGACGGGATAGACGTCGTGGACGGGCCCGCCCGGACGAAGGTAACGGGCCTCGGGCGGCGCGAAGGCGAACCGCGTGTTGGGCATCCACTCCCGAAGCGCCAGCGAGCGCTCGGGGCTGGGTGCGCTCGATCCGCCGGCGACGATCTCGCTTCCCCTGCGGTGCGCGAGGTAGGTCTCGGTCGCGGCGAGGCACGCGACGAAGAAGACCGCGACGACGGCGGCGAGCGTGAGGCGGGGATGCCGTTCGAATCGGGTCATCGATGGCGTGCGGCCGCCTGCGGCCGCTTGCGGCCACTTGCGGTTCTTGGGCAATGCGGCCCCCTCACTACGCCTTTGCCAGGACCGAGTCGAGCGCGGCGAACAGCACGCGAAGATGCCGCGGCTCCGACATGCGGTGGTCGCCGTCCTTGACCAGCGTGACGGTCACGTCGCTCCCCGCCAGGCGCTCAGCGAGGCGGATCGCGGTTTCGAACGGAACGTCCCGGTCCTCCATGCCCTGGACCAGCGCCACCGGGCAGGACAGCGCAATCGGAGTGCGCAGCAGCAGATGGCGGCGTCCTTCCTCGATCAGTCGCAGCGTGACGGGATAGGGCTTGTCGTAGTCGCTGGGCACCTCGCATACGCCGTCCTTCGCCAGGGCGGCGCGCTGCGATTCGTCCAGCCTGTCCCAAAGCAGGTCCTCGGTGAAATCCGGGGCCGCCGCCACACCCACCAGGCCGACGACGCGCCCCGGACGCGCCAGGGCCGCAAGCAGCATGATCCATCCGCCCATCGACGAGCCCACCAGCACCTGCGGGCCGGCGGTCAAACGGTCCAATACCTGAACCGCGTCGTCGGCCCAGGCACCGATGGTCCCCTCGGTGAACGCGCCGCTCGAAGACCCATGCCCGGTATAGTCGAAGCGAAGGAAGGCGCGGCCCGCGCCGCGACAATAGGCCTCCAGCGCCATGGCCTTGGTCCCGGTCATGTCGGACATGAAACCGCCGAGGAAAATCACGCCGGGCGAGAGGCCTTCCATGCGATGATAGGCAAGCCTGCGTCCGCCCGCGCATTCCAGAACTTGCGGGGCGGGCGGCGATGGACTATTCGGATCGCTCATGGCGGGACCAGAATACCGGCAACATGACTGACCAGGCAAAGACCCTCGCCCCTGCCGTTGCCCCGGCCGGGGAGACACGGCGCCGCCTCACGGGCGTCCGCCCGCCGACCGTGCTTCAAGTCGTTCCCTCGCTTGGCAGCGGGGGCGTGGAACGGGGCGCGGCCGACATCGCGGTCGCGCTGGCGGCGGCGGGCGGCAAGGCGATCGTGGCCTCGGCGGGCGGCCCGATGGTGCGCGAACTGGAGCGCGCCGGAGTCACCCACGTCGTCCTTCCGGTCGATTCGAAGAATCCCTTCGTCATGATGCGCAATGTCGACCGGCTGGCCCGCCTGATCGAGGATTCGGGCGCCGAGATCGTGCATGCGCGCTCGCGCGCGCCGGCGTGGAGCGCCTATTACGCGGCCCGCCGGACCGAACGGCGCTTCGTCACCACCTTTCACGGCACCTACGACCACAAAAGTCCGTTGAAGCGCCGCTACAACGCGATCATGACCCGCGGCGACGCGGTGATCGCCATCTCGCATTTCATCGCCGAACATCTCCGCGCCGTCTACGGCGTCGAGGGCCCGCATGTGCGCGTCATCCATCGCGGCGTCGACCTCGACGTCTTCAGCCCCGGCCGCGTCGCGGCCGAACGGCTGATCGAGCTTTCGCACCGGTGGCGGCTTCCCGACGGGATGCCGGTCGTCATGCTGCCGGGACGACTGACCTCGTGGAAGGGCCAGCGCCTGCTGATCGAAGCGCTGGCGCGGCTCGGGCGCGACGACATCCGCTGCCTTCTGGTGGGCGACGACCAGGGCCGCGCGCGCTACCGCGCCTCGCTCGAGGCCCTGATCGAGAAACGCGATCTGGCCGGTGTGGTGCAGATCGCCGGCCACTGCCGCGACATGGCGGCCGCCTACATGCTGGCCGACGTGGTGGTCTCGGCCTCGACCAAGCCCGAGGCGTTCGGCCGGGTGGCCGCCGAGGCCCAGGCCATGGGCCGGCCCGTGATCGCCAGCGATCAGGGCGCGAGCCGCGAAACCGTCATCCCGGAGGAAACAGGGATTCTGTTTCCCCCCGGCGATGCCGATGCGCTGGCGAACGCGATCGACCACGTGCTCTCGCTCACCGGCGCCGTGCGCGAGGAGGTGGCCGAGCGGGCGATGGCCCACATCCGCGCCAACTTCACCAAGGAAAAGATGTGCGCCGAGACACTCGCCCTCTATGACGAGCTGGCGGGGCGGGTGCCGGGCGCCCTGCCCCTGCCGGGGGCCGCTTGAGCGAGGTCGGCCCGCCGCGGCGCCGCATCCTCGTCATCAAGCTCGGCGCGCTTGGCGACTTCATCCAGGCCGTCGGCCCGATGCAGGCGATCCGCGCCCACGACCGGGACGCGCATATCACCTGTCTCACCACCGCTCCGTTCGCGGCGCTTGCCCGCGCCACGGGGTGTTTCGACGACGTGTGGGTCGACGCCAGGCCGAGGGTGTGGAACGTTCCCGGCTGGCTCCGGCTGCGCGCCCGTCTTCGCGGCGGCGACTTCACGCGCGTCTACGATCTTCAGACCTCGCGGCGCAGCAGCGGATATTTCCGGCTCATGGGCGGGCTCCTCGCGCGACCGAAGGTCGAATGGTCGGGAATCGCCAAGGGCTGCTCCCACCCCCACGCCAACCCGAGGCGCGACCTCATGCACACCATCGAGCGCCAGGCCGAACAACTGGAGGCGGCGGGCATCGCGGCGGTGGCCCCGGCCGACCTTTGGTTCCTGCGGGCCGATGTCAAGCACTTCGCGCTCGAACCGCCCTATGCGCTGCTGGTTCCCGGTGGCGCCAGCCACCGCCCCGAGAAGCGCTGGCCCGTGTCCGCGTACGGCCGGCTGGCCCGCTTGCTCGCCGGCCGCGGGGTCACGCCGGTGGTGATCGGCGCCGAGGCCGAGCGGGATGCGGCGCAAGCCATCGCCTCGGCCTGCCCGTCCGCCCGCGATCTGACCGGCGCCACCAGCCTAGCAGAGGTCGCGGAGCTCGCCCGCGGGGCCGAGGCTGGCGTGGGCAACGACACCGGTCCCATGCATGTGATCGCCGCCGTCGGCTGCCCGGCGGTGGTGCTGTTTTCCGCGGCCTCGGACCCGGCGCTGTGCGCGCCCCGGGCCGGAAAGGGCGGCGCGGTCACGGTGCTCCGCCGCCTCGATCTTTCGGACCTCACCGCCGAGGAGGTGGAAGGCGCGCTGTTCGGGATGCGTGGCCGGTCGGGCCGCGCTTGACACCCCCGGCCCCGCCCTTACATTTCACCGACCCAGATTTCATGCCGGGCGCTTCTCCGCGCCCCAGAGAACGGGCGCGAATGGCCGCGCCGCGACGTTGGATACGCTGTTGATGGTTTCGCTGACACTTCCCGATGGAAGCGTGCGCCGTTACGACGGCCCGGTGACGGGGGCGAAGGTCGCGGCCGACATCGGTCCCGGGCTCGCCAAGGCGGCGCTGGCGATTCGCGTGAACGGCGAGCTGCGCGATCTGACGCGGGACATCGAGCAGGACGCGCGGATCGAGATCGTCACGGGCAAGGATAAGGACGCGCTGGAGCTGTTGCGTCACGACGCCGCCCACATCATGGCCGAGGCGGTCAAGGAGCTGTTTCCCGATACCCAGGTGACAATCGGCCCGGCGATCGAGAACGGTTTCTATTACGACTTCTCGCGGGCGACGCCGTTCGCCCCCGGCGATCTGGTCAAGATCGAGGAGCGCATGCGCGAGATCGTGGACCGCGACGAGCCGGTGGAGCGCGAGGTGTGGGACCGCACCGCCGCGATCGAATTCTTCAAGTCCGAGGGCGAGCACTACAAGGCCGAGATCATCGAAGCGATCCCGGAAGGCGAACCGATCACGCTCTACCGCCAGGGCCAATTCATCGATCTCTGCCGCGGGCCGCACCTGCCGTCTACGGGCAAGCTGGGCAAGGGCTTCAAGCTGATGAAGCTGGCGGGCGCGTATTGGCGCGGCGATTCGCGCAACGAAATGCTGCAGCGGATCTACGGCACGGCGTGGGCGAGCGAAAAGGATCTGGGCGCCTATCTGCTGCGCCTGGAAGAGGCCGAGCGGCGCGATCACCGCCGGCTCGGGCGCGAAATGGGCCTGTTCCACCTTCAGGAAGAGGCGGTAGGCAGCATCTTCTGGCACCCGCACGGCTGGACGCTGTATCGCGCCGTCGAATCCTATATCCGCGGGCGGTTGCAGAGATCGGGCTACGTCGAGGTGCGCACGCCCCAGCTCGTCGACCGCTCGCTATGGGAAGCCTCGGGCCATTGGGAGAAGTTCCGCGAGCACATGTTCACCGCCGAATCCGAGGAACGCGTGCTGGCGATCAAGCCGATGAACTGCCCCTGCCACGTCCAGATCTTCCGCCAGGGGCTCAAGAGCTACCGCGACCTGCCGCTGCGCATGGCCGAATTCGGCTCGTGCCACCGGAACGAGCCCTCGGGCGCGCTGCACGGCCTGATGCGCGTGCGCGCCTTCACCCAGGACGACGCGCATATCTTCTGCACCGAGGATCAGATCACCGACGAGACCAAGGCGTTCTGCGACCTGCTGATGTCGGTGTACCGCGACTTCGGATTCGACGAGGTGACGGTCAAGTTCTCGGACCGGCCGCCGATCCGCGCCGGCTCCGACCAGGTCTGGGACAAGGCCGAGGCGGCGCTGAAGAAGGCGGTCGAGGCGGCGGGCCTGTCCTTCACCCTCAACCCCGGGGAAGGGGCCTTCTACGGGCCCAAGCTGGAATTCGTGCTCAAGGACGCCATCGGCCGCGAGTGGCAGTGCGGCACCCTGCAGGTCGATTTCGTGCTGCCCGAGCGTCTCGATGCCTCGTACATCGGCGAGGACGGCGCGAAGCACCGCCCGGTCATGCTCCATCGCGCCATCCTGGGCTCGCTGGAGCGGTTCATCGGCGTGCTGATCGAGCATTACGCGGGGAAATTCCCGCTTTGGCTGGCGCCCCTTCAGGTGGTCGTGGCCACCATCACCGGCGACGCGGATTCCTACGCGCGGACGGTCTTGGCCGCGCTCGAGGCGGCGGGCTTGCGGGCGGAGGCGGACCTGCGCAACGAGAAGATCAACTACAAGGTGCGCGAACACAGCCTGGCCAAGGTGCCGGTGCTCCTGGTGGTCGGGAAAAGGGAGGCCGAGGACGGCACGGTGGCCGTGCGCCGGCTGGGGTCCAAGGACCAAGAAGTCCTTGCGCTGGACAAGGCAGTCAATAGACTTAAGGCGGACGCGGCGGTACCGTCCGCGTCCTGATCCGCGAGCCTGGTCTTTTTCTCAGGCCGGTATTCACTTTCGAGTAACCGGCAGAGGGCGAAAATCGGGTTCGGGATCGGTTTTTGTTTAACCGGAAGAAAGGGGACTTACATAGCCACGCCAACACCCAACCAGCCGCGCGGTCCGTCCGGCCCGCGCGTCAATCAGCAGATCGATGTGCCATCGGTCCGGCTTGTGGACCAAAACGGGGAAATGGTCGGAGTCGTCCCCATCAGGCAAGCTCTCGTCATGGCGGAGGAAGCGGGTCTCGACCTCGTGGAGGTCGCGCCCCAGGCCGCTCCGCCCGTATGCAAGATCCTCGATTACGGGAAGTTCAAGTATGCCGAGCAGAAGCGCCGGGCCGAGGCGCGCAAGCGGCAGAAGGTGATCGACGTCAAGGAAGTCAAGATGCGCCCGAACATCGACAAGAACGATTACGATGTGAAGATGCGCAACATCGTCCGCTTCCTCAACGAGGGCGACAAGGTCAAGGTCACGATGCGGTTCCGGGGCCGCGAGATGGTGCACCAGGAGATCGGGATGAATGTGCTCGCGCGGGTGCGCAAGGACCTGGAGGAACGGGCCAAGGTGGAGCAGTCGCCCCAGCTCGAAGGCCGCCAGATGACCATGGTGGTGGCGCCGAAATAATGCCGGGCGCCGGGCGCCGGGCAGGCCCCCGCGCCGGGCCCCGTGCCGGGCTTTGAAGGGGCCCGGAAACGGGCCCGCGAAGGGGCCGCCGGGAGGCGGGAATAAGCGGATTTTGGGGCCGCGGCCAAGGGGCTGCGGCCCTTGCTTTTGGGGGGCCTTCCGGCTATAACCCGCCTCTCATTCGGGCGGCGAGGCCGAGCGGAAGCTCTCGGGCATGCCCAACCGTTCCGGTCGGACTCTTTTCCATACGGCACGTCGATAAGAGGGTGGAAATGCCCAAGCTCAAGACCAAGAGCGGCGCCAAGAAGCGGTTCCACAAGACCGCCACCGGCAAGATCAAGATGAGTGTCGCCCACAAGCGGCATCGCCTGATCTCCAAGCCCAAGAAGATGAAGCGCAAGGCGCGCGGCACCACGGTGATGGCGGACTGCGACGCCACCATCGTCAAGAAATACATGCCGTATCTATAGGGATTCGGGCCATGGCAAGAGTAAAGAGAGGCGTCACCACCCACGCCCGGCACAAGAAGGTCCTCAAGGCCGCCAAGGGCTATCGCGGGCGTTCCAAGAACGCCTTCCGGGTCGCCATCGAGAAGGTCGAGAAGGGCCTGCAATACGCCTATCGCGACCGCCGCGCCAAGAAGCGCGACTTCCGCGGTCTGTGGATTCAGCGCATCAACGCCGGCGCCAGGCAGCACGGCCTGACCTACTCGCAGTTCATCAACGGAATCAAGAAGGCCGGAATCGAGATCGACCGCAAGGTGCTGGCCGATCTCGCCGCCCGCGAGCCGGACACCTTCGGGGCCTTGGCACAGCAGGCGAAGACGGCCCTCTCGCCAGCCGCCTGACGCCGACCCAAGCGTCGCGAAAGGCCGAGATCGAACCAAAAGGGGGCCGGCCCTAAGGACGGCCCCCTTCTTGTTGAGCCCCAATTTTCTGGGGAAGTGCATGACGGGCGATTTGGAACAGCTTCGCAAGGACATCGTCGCGGCGGTCGAAGGCGCGGCCTCGATCGAGGCGCTGGAAGCGGTCCGCGTCGACGCGCTGGGGCGCAAGGGACGGCTGACCGAGCTCATGAAGGGCCTGGGGTCGCTTCCGGCGGACGAACGGCGCGAGACGGGCTTCACCATCAACCGCGTCAAGGACAGCATCGAGAGCGCGATCGCCGCCCGCCGCCACGCCCTCGACGAAGCGGCGATCGAGGAACGGCTGCGCACCGAAACCGTCGACGTGACGCTGCCGGTGCGTCCCGACCCGCTCGAGGGCGGCCGCATCCACCCCATTTCCCAGAGTCTCGACGAGGTGGTGGCGATCCTGGGGGAAATGGGCTTCACGGTCGCCGAAGGCCCCGATATCGAGGACGACTTCCACAATTTCACCGCCCTCAACATCCCGCCCGAACATCCGGCGCGGCAGATGCACGACACCTTTTATCTGCCGGCCGACGCGGAAGGCCAAAGCAAGGTCCTGCGGACGCACACCTCGCCGGTGCAGATCCGGGCCATGATGGCGACGACGCCGCCCTTGCGCGTCATCGCGCCGGGCCGCACCTACCGCTGCGATTCCGACATGACCCACACTCCCATGTTCCACCAGGTCGAAGGCCTGGTGGTGGACCGCTCCACCCACATGGGGCATCTCAAGGGCTGCCTCATCGATTTCTGCCGCGCCTATTTCGAGATCGACGACCTGCCGCTGCGGTTCCGGCCCAGCTTCTTTCCCTTCACCGAGCCGTCGGCCGAAGTGGACATCGGCTGTTCCCGCAAGGGCGGAGAACTCAAGATCGGCGCCTTCGGCGATTGGCTGGAAATCCTGGGCTGCGGCATGGTCCATCCCAAGGTGCTCGACGCCTGCGGCATCGACTCGGCCGAGTACCAGGGCTTCGCCTTCGGCGTCGGCGTGGAGCGGCTCGCCATGCTGAAATACGGGATTCCCGACCTGCGCAC
>JBAVNO010000374.1:0-15354 GCA_049691095.1 Alphaproteobacteria bacterium
GCCCTGGTCAGGGCGGCCGGTGCGCCGGCGCCAGCCGGGGCAGCCGCGGCCGCTCCGGCCAACTCCGCCTAGGGCGCTAGCGGCCCGGATCGGGTATAATCAATTCCTAAGCAATGGGGCCCGATAGTGGGCCCTTTGGGGGCAAGGGAGCATCGGCCATCGGACGGCGCGAAGGGGGCGGGGCGGCCTGTAACGCGCCGGCTCCAGCAGTGGTCCGGCGGCCTTGGGCGGCCCGGGAGGGGGCGCAATGGCGCGAACGTGGTGGAGTTTCGTAACCGTCATTTTTTCGGCCTTCGCCGCCTACGCCGGCTGGCAACAGGCGCCGTCCTTCGCCCGCTGGCTGGCGCAGACCCTGCTGCCGGGCGTCCCGGTGTCCATTGCCGAGGGCGGCGCCGTCGCGCTCGCCACGGCCGGGTCGTTGGCGGCCTGCTGCCTGTTCATTCTCGGGTTCGTCGCGCCCGTGCTGGAAGACGCATGGATGACGGCGGCTACGCTCGTCAAGCTGCGGCGGGCGGGCGCCAGCGGCGCCCTTGGGGCCGTGTCGCCGGAGGATTTCCGCCAGATCTTCGATGAGCCGCGCCTTGCGGCGGCGGCGGCCGAGTACGCCGAAGCGCTCACACCCGTGGCCGGCGCGGCCGCGAATCCCGAGTGGGCGGGCGCGCCCGCGTACCGCGCCACGGTCACGCCCGCGGCCTGCTTTGCCCGCGAGCGATTGATCGAAGAGCCGGTCAACGCGCGTTTCTACCAGTATATCCCGGCCGTGCTGTGGGCGCTTGGCGCGGTCGCATTCGTGCTGGGCATGACCAGCAGCCTTGCGGCGGTCGAGCTCGGCACCGCCGCATCGGGCGGATCCGGATTGGCCCGCCTGGTGACCGAGGCCCAGGGCGGTCTGATCGCGGCCGTGATCCCGCTCGGCGCGGCGCCGCTGGTCGGGCTGGTCTTCCGCGGCATGCTGGCGCTGCGGGACCACCAGTTGGCGAGGCTCTGGGAGCTGGTGGGCGGGCTTTACCCGCTCGCCGCCGGCGCCGCCGGCGATCATGAAATGCGCCGCTCCATCGGCGCCGGTGCGGCGGAGCTCACCGCCGCCCTCAAGGAAGCGATCATGGACCTCCGCAGGGAGCTGGTCGGCAGCCACGAGCGATTGAACCGGACCATGGCCCAGCAGGCCAAGGATACCGGAACCGTGATCGCGAGGGACGTGACCAGCGCGGGCACGAAACTCGTGGCCCAGCTCGCCGACGTGTCGCGCGCCATCACCCAGGAACAGAATATCCAGGCCAAGGACATCCTGAAGCGCACGGTGGCCGTCTTCCTGGCCGAACTCGAGCGCAACTTCGGCAATCAGCTCCGGGACACGCATGAAATCCTGAAGGCATGCGCGACGCTTGCATCCGACGTCCGCAAGGAATTCGCGCAAATGGCCACGGCGATCCAGAAAAGCACCGGCAACCAGGCCAAAGGCTTCGTAGGCGACCTGCGCAAGACGCTCGAGACCCAGAACGAGGCCCAGCTGCGCCAGAGCGGCGAGCTGGTCGCGCAACTCGAACAAGCCGTCGCCAGGCTCTCGCAGGAAACGAGCCAGCAGTCGCGCACGTTGGCCGAACTGGTCAACCGCCTGCTCGGCGGCGTCGAGCAGCTGAATGCCTCGCCCTTGGCCATGAGCGGGACGGAGATCACCAAATTGATCGTGGCGTTCAACGATCTTCATACGGTTCTGGCCGGGCTGCGCAACAGTCTCGCGCCGGTGCTGGAGAAGGTGCTCGCAGGTCAGGAGCGCGTGGAGGGGATCCTCGAATCCGAAACCCGCGACAAGGGCCGGGTCGCGGCACTGGCGACCGATCTGACCACGGTGACGGAACGGGCCCGCGAGGCGGTGGAAAAGCTGCAAGTCATCATGAGGAAGCCGGAGGAGCCGGGCGCGGGCGAGCCGGGGTCCAAGGTGCGCCAATCCATGCGCGAAAGCCTCGGACGGGAGCTGAGCGAAGCGCTTCGGGCGCTGCGCGAGGAAACCGAGTCCTCCGCCGCGCGCCCGCCGAAACTCTAGGTCTCTCCGCGACCGATCATGGCAGGTACGGTCCTCATCACCGGCGGCGCGGGTTATATCGGCTCGCACGTCCTGTGCCTGCTCGCGGAATCGGGCTATGACGTCGTAGCCTACGACAATCTGTCGACCGGAAGGCCCGAGGCCGTACTGGCGGGAGAGCTTGTCGTCGGCGATCTCGCCGACACCGCCGTGGTCGAAAAGCTGTTGTCGAGCCGCAGATTCGACTCGGTCCTGCATTTCGCCGCCAGCATCTCGGTGCCGGAGTCGATCGCCGATCCCGCCGCCTATTACGCCAACAACACCGCCAACACTCTGGGGCTGTTGCGCTGCTGCATCGACGCGCGGGTCGCGAATTTCGTCTTTTCCAGCACCGCCGCCGTTTACGGCGAGCCGGAAAGCGGCATCGCCTCCGAATCGAGCCGGCTCGTGCCCATCAACCCCTATGGCCGCTCCAAATTGATGAGCGAGTGGATTCTGGCCGATATGGCGGCGGCCTCGGACCTGCGATACGTCGTGCTCCGCTATTTCAACGCCGCCGGCGCGGACTCGAAGGGCCGCATCGGGCAGAGCTATCCGGGCGCCACCCATCTCATCAAGGTCGCCTGCGAGGCGGCCACCGGAAAACGCGGCTCCGTGACGGTGTTCGGCACCGACTATCCCACGCCCGACGGCACCGGCATTCGCGACTACATTCACGTCGAGGATCTCGCGGCCGCCCATCTCGACGCCCTGCGCCACCTCGAACGGGGAGGGGAGTCGTGCACGCTGAATTGCGGATACGGCCGCGGATTCAGCGTGCGCGAGGTGCTGGAATGCGTGAAGGCGTGTTCGGGCGTGGATTTTGCGGTCGTCGAGGGGCCGAGGCGCGCGGGCGATCCGGCCCGGCTGGTCGCCGACAGCGCGCGCATCCGCGACGTTCTCGGTTGGGCGCCGCGGCACGATCGCCTCGAAGAGATCGTCCGCAGCGCCCTGCAGTGGGAACGCAAGCTTTCGGAACCGAGCGAGCGGCGCCATGAAGCGCGGTGACCCGGACGCACGACGGCCGAGACACGGCGAGGCCCAACCTTGCGCCATCCGGGCGCCAAATCCTGCGCCGCCACGCGCCGCGTTCGGGTGACGGGGGCGGTTCCGTTGACCGATGCCACGGCACGAGGCGGGACGCCGGTCCGGCTCCATCTGTTGCACGTCTTCCCGACCTTCGCCGTCGGCGGCGTCCAGCTGCGCATGGCCGAGATCATCAATCATTTCGGTCCGAAATACCGGCATACCATCTTGTCCCTGGACGGCCGCGACGATGCGCGGAGTCGACTGCGGGCCGACGTCGATTGGGGGCCGGCCGCGGTTCCCGGCGCCGGGCCGTTCGGCCTCGTCTCGCGCGTGCTGGGGGCGCGCGGCCTGGTGGCGGAGCGCCGGCCGGATCTCCTTCTCACCTACAATTGGGGCGCCATCGAATGGGCGCTGACGGCGCGGCTGTTCCGCCCCTGCCGCCACCTGCACCTGGAGAGCGGTTTCGGCTCCGAGGAGGCGAACGCCCAGCTGCGAAGGCGGGTCTGGTTCAGGCGCGCGGCGCTGGCACCGCCCAGTCTTCTCATCGTCCCGTCGCGGCGGCTGGTCGATCTGGCGACGAAGGTCTGGCGGCTCGATCCGGGAATGATCCGGTATATCCCCAACGGCGTGGACGTGGACAAGTTCGCAAGCCCGCCCAGGGCCGGCGCGATTCCCGGTTTCCAAAAGCGGACAGGCGAGGTGCTCGTCGGAACCATCGCGCCGTTGCGGCAGGAAAAGAACATCGCCCGGCTCATCCGCGCCTTTTCCGCCGTGGCGCGGATCGAAGGGCCGGACACGAGGCTCGTGATCGTGGGTGACGGGCCCGAGAGGGGGATGTTGGAACGGCTGGTGGAAAGCCTGGGCCTGTCGGGGAAGGTCCTCTTCGCAGGACACACGGAGACGCCGGAAGCGGCGATCGGCTGGTTCGACCTTTATGCCTTGTCCTCCGACACCGAGCAGATGCCGAACACGGTGCTCCAGGCGATGGCGGCCGGTTTGCCGGTGGCGGGCCTCGACGTGGGCGACGTCGCGCACGTGCTGTCGCCCTCGAATCGTCCTTACATCGCGCCCGCCGGCGATGAGGCGGGGCTGGCCGACGCGGTGAGCCGGCTTCGGCTGGACCCGGCGGCCCGGAAAGCCGTGGGCATGGACAACCGGAAGCGGGCTCGGGCGGAGTACGCGCTGGAGCGCATGTGCCGCGCCTACGAAGCGGTGTTCGGCGGCGAGGCGGTCTCGGCCCCCGTCACGCCGTAGGCCAGCCGGTACCAAAGGCGCCCCACCCATTCGTACACCGCATAACTGCTGCGCCGCAGGGACTCCGAGCCGGTGAGAAGGCTGTTGAGCCGCCATTTGACCGCCGGGGTGAATCCCGTCGGCGCCGGCACCACTTCGAGTCCATTGGCCTCGAACGCCGCCATGGCTCGGGGCATGTGCCAGGCGTGAGTAACCAGAAAGATGCGATGGATTCCCGCCGGGCGTAGAATCGCGGCACTGAATTTCGCGTTCTCATAGGTGTTGCGCGATGCGTCCTCGACCCAGGCGGCCGGGGTCCCGAAATCTTCGGTCAGCACCCGTTGCATGACGCGCGCCACCGGGGTCTGGCCGCGGCGGACCACGCCGCCGCTGACCAATATCGGCAAACCGGTTTCGCGGTGAAGCTTGGCGCCATACCGGATCCGGGCCAGGGTCAGGGCATCGGCGGTGTCGCCGCCATATTCCGGCGCCCGCGCCTCCACACCCGCGCTTGCCACGACGATGGCGCCCACATCGTTTATCGCGCGCGGATCGGTAAGCGGCGGGGCGGTTTCAAGCGTACGAAGCAGCGTATTCGCGACCAGCGGCGTTCCCAGCAGGTAAAGCGCCCCTGCGGCCAAGCCGATCAGCGCCCGGCCGGAGCGGGGATGGCGTCGTCGGAGCGCCAGACCCACCGCACCGATCAGGAACAGGCTCATCGGCGGGAGCAGCAAGGGCTTTACGATCGCCTCGATGGACCACATGACCGGCTTCTCCCCCGATATGTCCGGGACGGACGACGCAAAGCTCCGCCGGTCTTGTCGCGCCGGCGCCGGCCCGGGTCAACCGTTTAGGGATACGGGTTCCGCGCGCCTCAGGCCGCCGTTCGCGCCATCGCGACACCAGCCCCGGCGAGGGGGCGCGATCTGACCGGGGACGGTTGTCAGCGGAGGACGGGCCGGAAAGGAGGAAGGAGGGGTACGGCCGATGACTTGAGGCGCCTTGTCGGAGACACCCATTTTAAGCCCTTTGGCAGCGATCGCGCGCGAACGGCGAACCGCATTACCCGCCGAGATCGGGCTTGCTACGCAGCTAGACGGCGCGGTTCACCTCGGCCCTGATTGCGAGGCCAGGCGCGGGGGTATGATGGCCTCGCCGCGCAGGCGGCGATACACGCAGAAATACCAGCCGACCGTGCTGCCGATCGCACCGCAGACGACGGTGAAGGGAATCAAAAGGGCATTGTGCACCAATAGTGCCGCGGCGGCGCCCACCACCGTCCCTAGAGCCGTAGTGAGGAAACCGTATCCGGCAATTCTGTCCCAAGTCATCCTAGCCTCCCTGAGTCACACCTAGAGCAGGCCAATCTTTTTTGTCTTTTTTGTGTTCTTGTTTCTTGCCGCCGATCCGTCCCGCGGTCGAACCCGGTCGGTCTCGGTTTGTCCGTACGTCGTCGCGCCGAAACGGCGCCGGCCGATATGGGCCTATGTGCATCCATTCATTGCCGTGGAAGTACCTTCGGCATTCGTACCGCCTGCGTCATCCGCCGAGCCGCAAACTTCCATCTGATATTTCGGAAGACCTGCCGCCGCGGCGTGCCGACGACGTAGGCGCGTATAGTGCCTCTCATCGTCTCCGAAATCAAGTGGCACTCGCAACGTCATCGCGCCGGTCACAAAACCGTCACAACAAAACTTATCGCTTTGTCAAACATTCTTGCCAAGATCGGGAATATCTTTCCGACATCGGCAACAATAATTTGGATGGAACGGCGGCACAGCGGTGGAAATATTACCCGCAGTATTTTGCAGGGCGGTGGTTCATGCGCCCTTAGTTGTCGTCTTTCCACACAATTAGTGTGGCCATGTACCGTCACAACGGATCAACGCAAGGTAGCGCTGGCAATCAGTGCATACGTCGGTAGCGGAATAGCTTGCCCGCAACAAGAGCCGGTCATTGAGCGGGCGATGTCGTGGTCTCGCGCATCGCGGCGGTCGACAGGCCTGGCGGCCCGAGGGGCAAGTGTGACCGGGAAACCTTGGCGAATGGCACAAGCGAGTGCCGGTCGCCTCGTCTATGTTGCCCAACATTAACTATGTCTCAGGGATTATTATCTTACGAAACTTTGGGAGCGGCGCGTCCTCTGCCACGGGGCCGGCCGCGACCGGCCCGGCGGCGGGCAGGCGCACCGAGTGTCGAGCCCGGTTCGCGACGGCGCGTGCGGGATGTAGAGTGACTGGGCGCGTGGGCAGCGAGGAGTTGATAGTGGTAAAGGACCGAGCCGGCCGCATCCATCCGGTCATCCTGTCGGGAGGGGCGGGGACGCGGCTGTGGCCGATGTCCCGAGAGCTGTATCCGAAGCAGCTGCTGGCCCTGAACTCCGAGCAAAGCCTCCTGCAGGAGACGGTGCGCCGCGCAAGCGACGAACGGCATTTTCACGCGCCCCTCGTCATCTGCAACGAGGAGCACAGGTTCATCGTGGCCGAGCAGCTGCGCAGGATCTCCGTCACCCCGAGATCCGTGGTGCTCGAACCCTTCGGGCGCAACACCGCGCCCGCAGCCGCGGTCGCCTCGCTCATGCTCATGGAATCGGACCCCGATGCCGTCCTGCTGGTGATGCCGTCGGATCATGTCATCGGGGACGAATCGGCCTTCCTTGAGGCCGTGACCGCAGGCGCGGGCGCGGCGCGGGCCGGCGGCCTGGTGACGCTGGGCGTGACCCCGGAAGGCGCGGAGACCGGCTACGGCTATATCCGTAGAGGCGACTCCCTCAAGGGACACCCCGGCTGTTTCGGCGTCGCGCGGTTCGTGGAAAAGCCCGACCGCGACACGGCCCAGTCCTTCGTCGCCGCCGGGGATTGGCACTGGAACAGCGGCATTTTCCTGTTCAAGGCGCAGGCTTTCCTCTCCGAGCTCGAACGGCATCAGCCGGAAATGGTGGCCGCATGCCGGGCCGCGGTGAAGGCGGGGAAGCGGGATCTCGACTTCTTCCGCATCGGCCGCGAGGCGTTCCAGGCCTCGCCCGCCGTCTCGATCGACTACGCCGTCATGGAGCACACGTCGCATGCGGTCGTGGTGCCGGTGACGATGGCGTGGAGCGACGTGGGGTCGTGGTCCGCCCTGTGGCAAATCGGGGACAAGGATAACCACGGCAACGTGTGCATCGGCGACGTGCTGGTTCGGGACGTTCGCAACTGCTACATCCGCAGCGAACACCGGCTGGTTGCGGCCGTCGGTCTCGAGGACGTCGTGATCGTGGCCACCGACGACGCCGTGATGGTCGCGCCCCGGGAGCACGCCCAGGCGGTTCGCGAGCTGGTCGAGGCCTTGAAGGCTCAGGGGCGCACGGAACACATCGTGCACTCCCTCGTGTTCCGGCCCTGGGGATCGTACCGGAGCATCGACAGCGGCGAGCGGTTCCAGGTCAAGCAGATCGTCGTCAACCCGGGTGCCAAGCTTTCGTTGCAGATGCATCACCACCGGGCCGAGCACTGGGTCGTCGTCAACGGAACGGCGCGCGTCACCCGGGGCGAAGAAACCTTTCTCATTCAAGAGAACGAATCGACGTTCATCCCGCTGGGCGTCGCCCACCGGATCGAGAATCCCGGCAAAGTGCCGCTGCGTCTGATCGAGGTCCAGTCGGGGCCCTATCTGGGCGAGGACGACATCGTCCGTTTCGAGGATTCCTACGGCCGAACCTGAAGCGGCCGCGTTTCCGCCGGCGCGTTGCGTCGCGTCCGGCGCGGTCTATTCTTCGATCCCGTATTCCCGCATGAGGTTGTAAAGCGTCGGACGGCTGATCCCCAGGATCTTGGCCGCCTTCGAGATGTTGCCGTCGACCTGGGAAAAGGCCTGGCGGATGGCGCGCCGTTCGGCATCCTCGCGCACATCCTTGAGCGTCAGCGCCGCCACCGTCTCCTCGGCCGCAAAACCGAGATCGGCGGGGGTGAGGCGCCGCCCCTCGGCCATGATCACGGCGCGTTTGATCCGGTTCTCGAGTTCGCGGACATTGCCGGGCCACGGATAGTGGGCGATCGCGGCCACCGCCTCGTCGCTGAAGCCTCGGATATTGCGACCATGCGCGCGGCTGAACTTGTGTAGCAGGTACTTGGCGACCAGCACGGCATCGCCGTCGCGGTCCCGCAAGGGCGGAATGTCGACCACGATCTCGGTGAGCCGGTAATACAGATCCTCGCGGAAACGCCCCGCGCCGATGAGTTCGCTCAAATTCTGGTTGGTCGCACAGACGACCCGCACGTCGACCGGAAGTTCCCGGCGGCCGCCGATTCGCTCGATGATCTTGTCCTGGAGGAAACGCAACAGCTTGACCTGAAGCGACAACGGCAGGTCGCCGATCTCGTCGAGAAAGAGCGTGCCGCCCTGGGCGGTCTCGACCTTGCCGAGGGTCTGTTTGACGGCGCCCGTGAAGGCGCCCTTCTCGTAGCCGAACAGTTCGCTCTCCAACAGCGTCTCGGGAATCGCCGCGCAATTGATGGCCACGAAAGGCCCCTTTCTGCGGGCGCTCAAGTCATGCAGCGCCCGGGCGAGAATCTCCTTGCCGGTCCCGCTCTCGCCCAGGAACAGCACGCCGACGTCCGACCCGGCGACCTTCTCCACCATGCGGCAGACCTTGAGCATTTGCGAGCTCGCGGCGATGATGCCGTGGAGCGGTGAACTCGCTTCGCTCGCCATCAAGCGGCGGTTTTCGTCTTCGAGCTGGTGCAGACGGAACGCCCTCTCCACGATGAGCGCCAGAATCTCCGCGTCGATGGGTTTCTGATAAAAATCGTAAGCGCCGAGACCGATGGCTCGAACGGCATTTTCACGGTCCTCGTTGCCGGTAACGACGATCACCTTGGTCTCGGGAGCGCTCGCCAAGATGGCCGAGAGGGTCGCCAGGCCCTCGGCGGCGCCGTCCGGGTCGGGCGGCAGGCCGAGGTCGAGCGTGACCACCGGCGGGCGCTTCGAGCGAACACAGGCGAGCGCCCCCTCGCGGTCCGAAGCGGTCAGGACGGCGTAGGTCTCGAACGTCCAGCGCAATTGGCGCTGGATGCCGGGATCGTCCTCGACGATCAGGAGACGCGGCGCTTCGCTCATGGCGTGCCCGCCTCGTCGAGAAGCTCGAGGGCCGAGGCGTTGCCGCGCCGCGCCGGGAAGGTCAGGCGCATGGTCGTGCCGTGGCCCGGCCGGCTGTCGACGTCGAGCGCCCCGCCATGTTGACGGGCGAACTCCCGTGTCTCGTAAAGACCGAGACCGAAGCTCGCGTCCTTCGTGGTCCGGAACGGCCGGAACAAGTGCTGGCGGACGAACTCGGCGTCCATGCCTGGACCGTTGTCCTTGACCTCGATGACGGCCTTGTCGTCCTCGGCCCGCAGACGCACCTCGACACTTCCGTTCTCGTCGACGGCGTCGATCGCGTTCTGGATCAGGTGCCCCACCACCGACGCGAGACGATCGGGATCCGCGGCCACGGCCAATCCGTTATCCCTGCAATCGAGGACGAGCGCCCGGGTGCCGCCCTTCTGCTTTACCACCTGCCGCAGCATGGGCGCGAGATCGACGGCCGGCTGGGCGGCCGTGCCCTGGCGATCGGATTTCAGCTTCAAGAGCAGGCGGTTCATCTTGCCCACCGCTTCCTCGACCGTGCGGATGACGTCTTCCTGGAAGGCCGGGTTCCGCCCGTGCTTTACGGCATTGGCCACGATCAGCGAGAGCTCGCTCACGATCCCTTTCATGTCGTGCATGATGAAGGCGAACCGGCGATTGAAGGTGTCGAACTGCTTGGCTTCGGCCAAGGCCTCGGCGGCCTCCTCTTCGGCGATATAGCTCGCCGCCTGTCGCGCCAGCGTCTTCAGCAGCTCGTAGGCCTCCCAGTTGAGCTGACGATGGGCCCGGGGCTTCTCCAAGATCAGGAGACCCGTCAAGCGATCGCGATGAACGAGCGGCAGCATGAGCCAAAGATTGGGCCAAAGACCGGGGGAGTCGCGCAGAGTATCCGGCAGCGTCGCCGCCACGCCGGGCTCCGCGCCCTGGACTTCGTCGAGATTGATGACCGTCTGCTCGCGCTCCAGCAGGCGCAAGAACGGAGCGTCCGTCGCCTCGATCACATTCGGCCCATGGAGGTTCCAGGATTGGGCCAGCGTGAAACGGTCGGGCGCCGTCCTTAGCCACACCGCTCCCCCGGGGCTGTCCATGATGTCGGCCACGGCCTGAATCACCCTAAGGCGCAGACTGACGCCCTGCTCCGGCGACGACATGGTCCGTATGAAGCGCAGCCATTCCTCGCGGTAGTCGTATTGATAGCTGAAGAAATGCTTGCTGACGAAAAGCTTCAGCTGCGCCCGGGCGCGGCCCGAAAAAAGGACGACGAACAGGAGAATTAGCGCGCCGGTGAGGAACGTGACCTGGACGATGGGGCCCCAGCTACCGCCGAACTCGCGCAGATAATATCCCGCAGCCGCCATCAGGAGGAGGTACACGCCGCCGCCCATCAGCGTGGCCGTGTGGAACACCATGCGGCGCGATACGAACACGTCGAGGGACCACTGCGGATTGCGGGCCGCCGACACCGCGATCAGGGGAACGACGAGGGCGTTGGTGAATCCGCGGGCGCTGATCAGCACGGGATCGATGTGCCGGAAGAGAAGCGAGTCGGAGTAGAGGAAGAAATCGTAGGCGAAAATCCCACCCACGCCGATACACAGGAACTTGATCCTCCATCTCTCGTCCGGTCTGGTGTTACGGAACAGATTCTCGACCAAGGTCATGCCGAGAAGCGCCATGAGAAGCCCGCCGGCGATGCGGAGTTCCCCGCCATTCCACGTCACGAAGTCGTAGGGTGCGAGGGAGTTCCAGATGTCGAGGCCGACGAGGAAAAGGCATAGGGCCAGCGCCACGGGCCGCAGGGCGATGGGCACGATGCGGCGGTTCGCTTCGAGACCGGCGGACGCCAGCGCTCCGAAAAGAAAGGCAAGCCAGCTTCCGCTGCGCAGGACCTCGGCCACGTGCGCGGTCGGGAGCACGGCCCCGCTTGCCCAGACGTCATAGGCGGTGACGCCCGCCCAGACCGAGGTCACCGCGCTCGCCAAAACCAGGAACGCGCCGGCCGTCCATCCCTTCCAGCCGACGAGAAGAAGGATGGTGAGGACGAGATAGGCGGCGGCCGCAGCCGAATGGCTGACAAACCCGATTTCCATTTTCACCCACGATCCGGTCGGGGCCGATGCACCATCTAGCGCGCCCCCTGGGGCCAGAAGACAACCTGGGCCGTCTGCACGAGTATAATGAAATCAAGGAATAAGCTGTAGTTCTTGATGTAATAGAGGTCGTACTTGAGCTTCTCCTTGGCATCCTCCTCCGAAGCCCCGTAAGGGTAATGAATCTGAGCCCAGCCGGTGATACCGGGCTTCACCCGGTGCCGTTCGGAATAGTAGGGGATGGATTCGCAAAGCCTGTCCACGAAGAAGGGCCGCTCGGGACGCGGCCCGATGAAGCTCATGCTCCCGCCCAAGACATTGAAAACCTGTGGCATCTCGTCGATGCGCGTGTTGCGGATGAAGGCGCCGACAGGTGTGATCCGCGGATCCTTCACCGCAGCCCATTGGGGACCCGCCTTTTCCGCGTCCACGTGCATGCTTCGGAACTTCATCAGCATGAAGGGCTCTCCATTGAGGCCGACACGCTGCTGGCGATAGAAGATCGGGCCCTGGCCCTCGAGGCGGATGGCGATGGCGGTCGCCACGATCACGGGCCACGCGAAGACCAGGAATCCGAGGCTGACCACGATGTCGAAGACGCGCTTCAGGACTCCCTGCATCCGTCCGCCCGGGAATCCATCCGAAAAGATGAGCCAACTCGGGAACAGGGCTTCCAACTCGACACGCCCGGTTTCTCGTTCCATGAAGGTGGAAAAATCGGTGATCTGGGTGCCGAACAGCTTGCAATCGAGCAAGGAACGGACCGGAAACGCACCGCGCCGGTCTTCGGGCGCGACCACGACCTCCTGAATCGCGTTTCTTTCGACGTAGGCCGGCAGCGACGATACGTCGGCGATCAGGCGGCGGCCGTCGATTTCGACCGACGATTCGTTCGTGGGTACGAATCCGGCGCACACGAAACGCGATCCGGACTGACCCTCCACGGTGGCGATTCGCGCCGCACGCGCGCCGGCGCCGAGTACGAGAACGCGGCGCTTGAGATGCGCCAGACTGGAGACGTGATTGACGAAGTACCGGATGTGAAAGAGGGCGACGAAGGAAACCGTGCTGGCTATGACCAGGGAGCTGCGCCAGATCGTCGTCTCGGGCAAGAGGTAGAAAACGATCGACATCAGCGGAATGGCGATGATGTATGCCACCACGAGTCGGGCCAGGACCGACTTGTTGTCCTTCACATAGGGCCGGCTGTAGAGACCCTGCGAGTACATGGAGAAAAGGATGATCGACGTGAACGTGATCGCGTCGCCGATGTGGCCGATGATCTCGCCACCGAATTCGCGGAGATTGCCCCACCGTAGGAAAATGGCGAGGTATATCGACAGCACGAGCGTGCAGGCGTCGACGAACGCGAGGCCGATCAGCCACCGCGGAACGTAATGTCGAAACACACGCGCCATGTGTTCAAAGCCCCCAGGGTGAATGCTCGGCGGCAACGGGTCCGCGCCATGCCCCCGCTTGACACTGCCTGATCGTTCATGCGAGGTCCCGAGACGGAGGAGAGTCGGCGCCACGCCTTGCGCCGGTCTCCACGTCACGCCCGGACATCGCTCAATGCCCGGCTACACTAACAGATTCGGAATTAATTTTTATTAACCGTAAACGACGAACCCGCCGGCTCTAGCCCGACACCGTGGCGGCTTGTCTGCCACGCGCCCAGGAGCATTTGGAACTCCGCCGCCGACGATGGCAGCGGACGCGCCGACACCCTTGGCCCGACACCCAGCGGCGCCAGGCGTGTTCCACGACCAAGCTATGCGCTCGAGATTTAACGGTTTAGTATGGTATTAAATTGACGATAGCATGGTCGCCGGTTGGTCCGATACCGGGCGGGGCCGGTCCGGCACGGGGGCCGGCGATCGGCGGCCGCGGCTAGGGTGCCGGGGTTGTACGCTAGCCTTGCGAAGGATACCCTCGATCCCCACAGCTCTAGGTAGCCGGCGGCTGATGCCGAGTGTGCGTCCCGCCCACCGTATGTCGGCCAGTCGGACCGCGGCCCGGCGAATGGCGGGCCGGCGAATGGCAGACTGACAATGATATTGGCGAGAGACCCGGTAAAATGGCGCGCATGATGAGCAAGCAGGCGACGAAATCTCACGCAAGGTTGGTTCGGACGGCCGCTGTCCTCCTGGCCGGTCTCGTCGTCCTGGCATCGACGGCGTGCGACAGCAACGCCGGCCTGACCGAAGAGGATTTCATCAAGCGCGCCACGGAACAGGTGGCCGCCGGTCATATGAAAGCCGGCGTCATCGAACTCAAGAACGCTTTACAGCGCAATCCCAAGAGCATTCCGGCACGCGTCATGCTGGGCCAAGTCTATGTCGATGGAGGCGACGGCCAATCCGCGGAAAAAGAGCTGACACGGGCGCGCGAACTCGGCGCGCCGGAGGATGCGGTCCTTGTGCCCTTGGGCAAGGCCTATCTGCTTCAGGGTCACTTTGGTGACGTGCTCGCTCAGATCACGGCGCCGGAGGGCGCCACGCAGGACAAGGGCACGTTGGTCGCGGCGGTGCACACGGTGCGCGGTATCGCGGCCCTCGGGCTGGGGCGCGCCGAGGATGCCGCGGCGTCGTTCCGAGCGGCGCTCGAGGCGGATCCGGAATTCGCCGGCGCCTATGTAGGGCTGGGGCGGCTGGCGCTGGCGCAGGGCAACCGCAAGGAAGCGGAGGCCGACTTGGCGAAAGCCATGGAGCGCGCTCCCGACGACTGGGATGTCCTCCTGTTCAAAGGCGACCTCGCGTTCGGGACCGGCGATTACGCGGCTTCACACGCGGCCTTCGAGGAGCTTGCCAAGAAACGCCCCGAAAGCATCACCCCGAGGCTTGGCATGGCGAGAGCGAATATCGGCCTCGGAAAAAATCCCGAAGCGATCGGGATCGTCGATCCGATCCTGAAGGCGGCGCCCAATCATCCCACGGCCAATTACCTGCGCGCGCTGGCCTCCTATCAGCTCAAGGATTACAAGGCGGCATTGAATTATGCGGGCCAGGTGCTCAAGGTCGCGCCCGATGATCCGGGTGCGATCCTGCTCGCGGGGGCCAGCAGCTACGGCGCACAGAGTTACGAGCAGGCCGTGAATTATCTCCAGCAGTTCATCAGCGAATTTCCGGACCATGCCCCTGCGCGCAAGCTTCTGGCGGCGGCACAGTTCGCGCTCGGCAAGAGCGGCGAGGCCGTCAAGACGCTGGCACCGCTGGCCGAAAAATCGCCCAACGATGCCGGCCTCCTGACGGCTATCGGGACCGCCGCCGTGCAGAGCGGCGATTTCAAGAGTGCCAAGGAATATTTCGCGCGAGCCTCGAAACTGAGTCCGGATGACGCGCGGCTTCGCGCGCAATTGGGCGCGACCAAGATGGCCCTTGGCGAGAAGGAGGAGGGGATCGAGGACATCGAGAAGGCGGTCGAAATCGATCCCACCCTGAGCCGCGCGGAAGTCGCGGTCGTCCTCACGCACTTGCAGGCGCACGAATACGGCGACGCCCTGAAGTCCGCCAAGGACCTTGAGGCGAAATTGCCGGGCGATCCGGCGCCGATCACGCTTCAGGGAATCGCCCAGATGGGCCTGAAAGATGAGGCTGCGGCCCGCGCCGCCTTCAACAAGGCGCTGGAAGTTCGCCCCGGCGATCCCGATGCCTCCAACAATCTCGCGGCCCTCGACGTGCAAAAAGGCGACTTGGCCTCTGCCCGCAAACATCTCGAGACGGCCTTGGCGAAGAACCCCGGTTATGTGCGCAGCCTATTGCGTTTGGCGCAGGTCGAGGCGCTGTCCGCGAATTGGGACAAGGCTCGGGGCTATCTCGAAGACGCGGTGAAGAG
>JBAVNO010000375.1:0-1678 GCA_049691095.1 Alphaproteobacteria bacterium
ATGATCGCCTGGCAGGCGGCAAGGTCGGCGGGAAGCGGTGTGGCGGGAACGACGGGATTGAGGTCTTCGCTCTGCATGATACCTATGAAACACGACAGCCGCCTCAAGGTTCCGCCGCCGCGCGGAATTTTCTGGTCCAACTCGCAAGGGTAGACACACACGGCTTGCAAGAGTGACCGTTGCAACGAGCGCAGGGTTGGTTGGCCACGGCTTCGGGCACGAGTTCCGGGCGGGCCAAGGCCGGCCCACGGCGGAAGGCGGCGAGTAGCCGGTAGCAGGGCCGGAAATCCGTTGTGCCTGGGGGGCGGGGCGTAAGGCCCCCGGAACAAGACAAATCAGCAGGCCGTCTCCTGGAAAGGGGAGAAATGACCGCCCTGCAACCAAGATGGTTGTGAAAGGAAGAACACAATCCGCCCTGTACGAGTGTAGAGGTATCCCATCGCGGCGACCACGTCAGGGGTCAAACGGGTCGGGCATGCGGAATCAAGCGGACCGCGAAGGCCAGCAGGCCAGTTTCGGCCCACTGGCCGGTTGGTGGTAGCGAGGCGAGGCCATCCTGAGGGGCGAGTCGAACGAAGTAGGAATTGCGCGCCAAGTCGCGTGTGGCGCGACAAGTGGCTAGCCAGATCGAGGCTGTGGTAGAAGTGGAAAGGTTTGCTATCCGCTGGGGACGGCGGACCGTCGCCGGGCGCGTCGCTGGCGTTTGCGGGCAGCGGCGGCGTGCGATTCTTGGACACGCTGCGCGACCCGGGCTTCCGGATGGTCTTGGATCCAACGATCGGGCAGAAGCGATTCCAGTTCGGCCGGCGTGGCCGTGCGGACCCGGCGGAAGACATCTTGCAAGTACGCCTGCACGTCGATGCAGTGCCGTTTGCAGGTCATCGTCAACGTATAGAAGACGGCCGCCGTCTCGCCCGCCTGTTCGTTGCCGAAAAACAGCCAGGCCTTCTTGCCCATGACCGGACCTTTGATCACGGCTTCCGTCCGATTATTGTCGATCGGAATCCGGCCGTCTTCCAGAAATCGTTCGAAGGCTTCCCAGCGATTGCGGAGGTAGTTGATGCCGGCGCGGAGCGGAGATTTGGGCAACTCCTCTTGAGTCCGTGCATCGAGCCACCCTTTGATCTCCGTCACGATCGGCCGGGACTCGGCCTGACGCAACGCCAGGCGTTCGTCGTCCGTCATGTCCCGCGCGCGATCCTCGATGTCGTACAGTTTTTGAATCTCCCCCAAGATCCAGGCCGCTTGTGGGTGAGGCCCTGCCTCGATCAGCGGCTCGAACTTGCGGCGGGCGTGCGCCCAGCAACCCACGGCGACGATGCGATTGTCCGAAGCGGCGGCGATCAACTCGTAGCAGATGTAGGCATCCGACTGGAGGTAGCCCTCATAAGCCCCCACGATACGACGGACATGCTCCTCGTTCTTGTGCGACGCGAAGGCGAAGCACACATGCGGATGGGCGGCGTCGCCGTACTGAGCGTACAGGTAGGCGCTGCGGGTGCGGCCCAGTTCGGGGCAGAGGATGTCGCACGGCATCTCATCGATGCCCTGCACCCAGGATTGCATCGTCCGCTCGCGCATGAGTTCGACCAACGGCAGCACGATGCCGGCCAAGGCCCGCATCCAACGCCATTGGGTCGCACGGTGAATGGAGAAACCGACGCGCGCCAGAATGTCC
>JBAVNO010000376.1:0-5101 GCA_049691095.1 Alphaproteobacteria bacterium
CTTCCTGCGCGGGCAGGGCATCATCCTGCGCCGGGTGGATAATTACGGGCTTCCCGAATGTCTTCGCGCTACCATAGGCTGCGAGGACGAGATGCGGGCCCTCGTCGCCGCACTCGAAAAATTCCTGGGCCGGACATGAGCGCGCACGCCAAGACCGCCTCCAAGACCGCCGCCGCCAAGGCGCCCCGAACCAAGGCGGCCTCAAGCAAACGAGCCACCACCAAGCGGGCCGGCACCAAGCTCGCCCGAAGCAGGCTGGCCCGAAGCACGCGGACCAAAAGAAAAGCGGCCGGTAGCAAGCGGATTCAAAGCAAGCGGACCAAGAGCAAAGTGGTTCGGGCTAAGCCGGCCAAGAGCAAAATAACCGGCGGCAAGCCCGTCCGCGGGCGTCCGATGTTCAAGCGCGTGGCGCTGATCGGCGTCGGCCTCATCGGGTCGTCGCTCGCCCGCCTGATGCGGCGCGAGGGGCTGGCGCGCGAGATCGTCGGCTGCACGCCCACGGCGGCCACCCGGGCCAAGGTGATGGAGCTCAGGCTCGCCGACCGCGTCACCCCGGACCCGGCCGAGGCCGTGAAGGGCGCCGACCTGGTGATGATCTGCGCGCCGCTCGGCGCCTATCCGGCGATCGCCGAGGCCATCGCGCCCCATCTCGCCAAGGGCGCCATCGTCAGCGACGTGGGCTCGGTCAAGCAGTCGGTGATCCGCGACGTCGGGCCCTTCATCCCCGCGGGCGTGCATTTCGTGCCCGGCCATCCGGTGGCGGGCACCGAGCATTCCGGGCCCGAGGCCGGCTTCGCCGAGCTGTTCGAGGGCCGCTTCTGCATCCTGACGCCGCCGCCGGGCACCGACCCCAAGGCGGTCAAGAAGGTGCAGGAGCTGTGGCGGCGCGCCGGGATGCGGGTCGAGGTCATGGCCCCGCACCATCACGACGCGGTGCTGGCCATCACCTCCCATCTGCCGCACCTCATCGCCTACACCATCGTCGGCACGGCCACCGATCTCGAGGCGGCGAGCAAGTCCGAGGTGATCAAATACGCGGCCGGCGGCTTCCGCGATTTCACCCGCATCGCCGCGTCCGATCCGGTGATGTGGCGCGACATCTTCCTCAACAACCGCGAGGCGGTGCTGGAGATGCTGGGAAGGCTGAGCGAGGACCTGGCGGCAATGCAGCGGGCGATCCGCTGGGGCGAGGGCGACAAGCTGATGGATCTGTTCGCGCGCACGCGGGCCATCCGCCGCTCCATCGTCGCCGCCGGTCAGGCCGAGGGGCTCAGCGCCAATTCAGCTCCGGAACCCGCGCCAGCGCCACGGGACCGACGTAAACCCAGCCGTTCTGCAGCGTCAAAGGCACGGTGAGCTCGGGCGGCCCGCCGCCCTTGGGCGCCCTGGCCAGCAGGCCCAGCACCGTCTTCGCCGTCTCCCCGTCCGCGCGCTGGACCATTCCCCCCGCCACCAGCGCATCCACCGTCTCCGGGAATCCCCGCACGATGGCCGACAGGGCGCCGATCGGCTGGAGGTTGGAATCGAGCGCCAGCGTCCCGCCGGCCTCCACCACCAAGGGCCCCCATTCCAGATGCAGGCGGTGGACCTCGATGGTGCCGCCGTCGTTGCGCCAGGCCGTGGCCGCCTCCAGGAGCGGGCCCGGCGGCAGCACCCCCATCAGGCTCGCCTGTCCTTCGAGGACGGCGATGTAGCCCCCCAAGGGCAGCTTGGCCTCGGCCGGAAGCTCCACGCCCTTGCTGGCGAGCGACAGGTCGAAGGTCGCGGTCTGATGCGGCACGCTGTCTGCTTCGTGGGTGGCGCCGCTCAATTTCAGGTGCGCGACGCCCACCGACTGGGTGCCGTCGTCGGACAAGAGGTCGAGGTCGTCGGCGTTGAAATCGCCGCTGTCGGGCACGCCCGAATCGTCGAGCCCCAGCGTCCCCTCGGCGCGGCCCGCGGTGGCGAACACGGTCCACCCGTTGGGCCCGGTGGGCAGCGTGATCTGGTGCGTGCCGGGGAGCTTGAGGTCCACGTGGCTCATGCTCCAGGGCGAGAAGCTGGCGACCAGCTCGCTGCCGCGCCATTCCCAGGCCACGTCGCGGCCGCCCGCCGTGCCGGCCGGCCGGCCCAGCACCGGGTCGCGGACGGTGGCCCTTAAGCGGAACGGGAAGCCCTTGACCACCAGCGAGGAATAGCCGGCCTGAAGCCCCTCGGCGCGGCGCTCGGCCACCCAGCGCTCGATCCCTTCGCGCAGCGCCTCCGAGGCGTAGTGCCAATAGACGGCGGTGCCCGCCGACACCGCGAGCGCGAGCAGCAGGCCCAGGAACAGCGCGCGGCCGCTCAACAGGTCCCTGATCCGCTTCATGCCCTGGCGTCCGCGGGCGGCCCAGCCTCGTCTCACATTCCCCCCTTCGGTGGCGGCGGCCGATACGATTCGGTGCCGCAGCTTAGCGCATTTGCCGCAAGATGGCGCGCCGTTAGACTGGTTTTCCGGTCACTCCGGCTCGGGGGCGCGCGCATGGCGGGTCGCGGCAGGTCGAAATTGCCCAAGGGCGACGTCTGGGTGTTCGGCTACGGCTCCCTCATGTGGGACCCGGGATTCCCCTTCGTAGAGCGCCGGCGCGCGCTGCTCCGGGGCTATCACCGGGCGCTCTGCGTCTATTCGCGCTTCCACCGCGGCACGCTCGCGCGCCCGGGCCTCGTGCTGGGCCTGCTTCGCGGCGGCTCGTGCCGGGGCATGGCCTTCAAGGTGGCACAATCCGAGGCCAAGGCGGTGCTGGGCTACCTCGACGAGCGCGAGCTCGTCTCCTACGCCTACCGCCGCCGCCATTTGCCGGTGCGCCTGGAAGAAAGCACCGTGCGCGCCTTCGTCTACGTGGCCGACCCCGACCACAGCCAATACGCGGGAAGGCTTACGCGCGAGCGCACGGTCGAGCTCGTGGTCCAGGGCGTGGGCGTCAGCGGCACCTGCTACGATTACCTCGAAAGCGCGGTCAGGCACTTGGATGCCCTGGGGTTCACCGACGGGCCGCTGCACGAGGTGCGGCGGCGCGCCATGGAAACCATGCGCGCGGCGCTGTCCTATGACCTCTAAGCGGTGGTTTTGGACGGATGATGTGTGGCCCATGACCCATGACCGGCCGCCTATTACTGGCGTGCGCGTGACGGGAAAGCGCGCCAAGCCCGTCCGCGGCGCGAAACCGCCGCCCACCGGACCGCGCGCCGGTAAACGCGGCGAGGCGCAGGCCACGACCCATGCCCCAACACACGCCGACATGTGGCTGTTCGCCTATGGCTCGCTGATGTGGGAGCGGGACTTTCCCCATCTGGAGGCGAGAGCGGCGCTACTCAGCGGCTTCCGCCGGGCGTTCTGCATCCACTCCCACGTCTATCGCGGAACGAGCGAGCGCCCCGGCCTGGTGCTGGGGCTGCTGCGCGGCGGGTCGTGCCGCGGCGTCGCCTTCCGCCTCGACGCCAGCCGGGCCGAGGCCACGCTTGCCGCCATCACCGAGCGCGAGATGGTGACGGGTGTTTATGCCCCGCGGTTCCTGCCCGTGACGCTGCTCGCGACCCCGGCCACGCGCGCGCGGCGCGTCAAGGCCTATGCCTTCGTGGCCGATCCCAAGCACGCGCAATTCGCGGGCGCCCTGCCGCTCGCCCGCCAGGCGGAGCTGATCCGCGAGGCCAGCGGCGAACGCGGCACCGCCCGTGCCTATCTCGAAGACACGCTCAAACACCTGCGCGCCCAAGGCATCCGCGACGCGGAGCTGGAACGATTGTTGCCGCTGGTTACCGGCTGAGCGCGCGAAGAAAGCGGTTTCGCGGACTATCGGGCGACTGCCTAAAAGAAAACGGAAAAAGCTCAGTGCGTTGCACCGCTAACTGCGGTTCGGCAACGAGCCCGAATCACTAAACAACCTCCCCGCATCTCGTTTGCGGGTCAAATTTGAAGGACGTCATCGCAACTTCAGTGCGTGAGGTGTTTAATTGATTGCCAGTTGTTTAGATAGGCCGTGAAGTCACGTTCCGCGTTCTTAAACTGCCCTTCCGCAATCTGCAGCTGGTCCGGACGGTTGAGGCCACGTGTTTCCCAACATCGGTCCTTCTCCGTAATCCACAGGTAACTCTGAATCTTGTCCGATCGACCATGAATAGCGTCAAATCGTTTTAGCAAGTCAGATGGCTTGACGATCACGAAGTCCGTGCTGCGTCTAGCGAACCCCACAAGGACAAAGATCCAATAATCAGCAGGAGATTTGGCGATCTTCTGTCGATTAAGTGTCCACCACCCGCAAGCCCGTAGCGGTTTTTGGAACGCTGCCGGCATGTGTGTGGCAAGAAAGTCGCGGGAGAACTTTACTTGAAATGAAACCGCCCTTTTGTTCTTAGCGTCCGACACCAGAAGATCAATCCCTTTGTCCTTGGCGGGAACCCAAACGTTCACATGGCGGAACGCGCGCTCGATGTAATCACCGACGACGAGTTCTCCGGCATGGATTGTGAATAGTGACTTCACTGGTGACCTCTAGCCGAGACCAATGTAGGCGGGACAGAGATGTCCAATGGCATAGGCCTCCAGAAAAACGCGCCGGCGCCGATTATCAACGACTAAGCAACGAAATTTGTATTTGCCCCTGAGCTTAGAGCCATCTCCATTCAGATAATGGTGTGTGAAGGAGGAGGCCCCCGACATATGGTTACGCAACCGCTGAGCGACGCCACCTTTGCCCTTTGGGGTTCGGCCGACGTGAGCCACTTTCCCTCGGGGATCGTAGATCACGTAGACGCCCTGGCGATCCGGCGCGTTCAGTTTTTTATGAAAATCCGGAAAGATCTGAAGTGGCGAGCCGATAAGCTTAGTAAAGAGTGCTCTCACCGTATTTTGCTCGCGCGGCATCTTTTTTATTTCCCCTAACGTTGCGCCTGTCATAGCCACGTCCCAACAGTTTGTCGCGAACACATGGCGGCTCGGCCGCCGCTGGCCGCGCTTGGATCGGCGAGCCAATCGACCCGTTCACAACGCTCCGGCACGCGGATTGTGGGTCAATATGAATCGCGAATCACCTTTGGCGAATGTCCATTTTTGACGCGTTCCAGACGTTGGCGGAAGGCACTGAGG
>JBAVNO010000377.1:0-11393 GCA_049691095.1 Alphaproteobacteria bacterium
CGCGGCTCGCCGACGTCGTGCTTCCCGCTTCGGCGTTCCCGGAGAAGACCGGAACCTTCACCAACACCAACCGCCAGGTTCAGCTCGGCCGCCAGGCGATCCGGCCGCCGGGCGAGGCGCGCCAGGATTGGTGGATCATCTATGAAATGGGGCGCCGCCTTGGGCTCGATTGGAACTACTCACGCCCCAGCGACGTGTTCGCCGAGCTCCGGCAGTGCATGCCCTCGATCAAGGGCATCAGCTGGAGCAGGCTCGAGCGCGAGGGATCGGTCACGTACCCGGTCGGGTCCGAGGACGAACCGGGCGAGGAGGTCATTTTCGGCGATGGCTTCCCGACCAAGAGCGGGCGCGCGAAATTCGTTCCCACCAAGCTGCTGCCGCCCGACGAGGTGCCCGACGCGGACTTCCCCATGGTGCTGACCACCGGGCGCCTGCTCGAGCACTGGCACACCGGCTCGATGACCAGACGGGCCACCGTCCTGGACGATCTGGAGCCCGAGGCCGTGGTTCACCTCCACCCGTCGGATATCCAGCGCTATGGCCTGACTCCGGGAGGGACGGCACTGATCGCCACCCGGCGCGGCGCCATCGAGCTCAAGGTCCGCTCCGACACGCAGGTGTCGCCGGGCCTCATCTTCATCCCCTTCTGCTTCGCCGAGGCGCCGGCGAACGTGCTCACCAACCCGGCTCTCGATCCGTTCGGCAAGATCCCCGAGTTGAAGTTCTGCGCCGCGCGCATCGAGAAGCCTGCCCAGGCCGTGGCTGCACAGTAAGGGAGGGCCGAGGGGGCTCCCGGGCAGGGCCTGATGAGGCGCCTCGGTTAAGTCAGCGTCCGGACGGTGAGGACCGGCACCTCCGAAATCCGCACCACGCGCTCCGCGACGCTTCCCAGCATCATGTGGGCAAGCCCGGTGCGGCCGTGGGTGCCGATCACGATGAGATCGGCGTTCATCGCCTTGGCGCCGCGCGCGATCTCCACATAGGGCACGCCTTCGCTGAGACCGGTGGAGATTTCCACGCCGGGCTTCGCGATTCGTTTGACCAGCGCGTCGAGCTTTTCCTGCAACCGGGACTGCATGATGTCCTCCATGTCCCTCAATCCGTCTCCTGCCACCTCGGGCAGCGCGGTCGCGGGAAGCTGGAAAACATGCATGACGCGAACGGCGGCCTTCAGGCGCGTCGCAAGATCGAGTCCGGTCTCAAGCGCGCGTTCGGACGGTTTCGAGAAATCGACGGGACACAGGATCAGACGGTAGGCGGGCATGATGCTCTCCCAGGATCGAGCCACCGGACCGGCGTTCCGGAGCCACGCTCCGGCCGATCGTCCGCCGCGCCATTACGCGGCGCCGATGGCGTAAACGCCGTCATGGACGCGCGCGCCGCGCGCAAGCGCCGTCAGACGATTTGGTCGACCAATTCTTCCTCTTTCATGTGATGCTTCTCGTGCACGGGCCGCACCAGGAAATTCGCGACGAGCGCGATCGCGAGCAGCCCGGCCATGTAGAACATCGTGCTGTTGTAGAGCCCGCTCGACGGGTTGAGCGTCCCCGCCGGCGCGATCTCCATCAGCTTGGCGATGGTTACGGTCTTCTGGCCGATGAGTTGCTGGAGCTGATCGAGCCCGGCGCCGAACTTCGCCTGGAATGCCGCCGGGTCGACCTTTTGCGCCAGGTTGTGCATGGCCGAGTTGATGGAGCGTTCCCGCAGGCTGGTGATCGCAAGCGGCCCGAGGACGCCCGCCGTGCTCCAGGCCGTGAGCAGCCGTCCGTGGATTCCGCCCACGTAGCGGGTGCCGAAGACGTCGGCCAGATAGGCGGGGATGGTCGAGAAGCCCCCGCCGTACATCGTGAAGATGATCATGGCCGCGGCGTAGAACGAGACCAGCCACACCACCGAGGGATCGACGCTCACGCTTCGCGCCGAATAGGGGATCGAGAGGTAGAGCACGATGCCCAGGATGAAGAACGTGTAGTAGGTCGCCTTGCGGCCGACAAAGTCCGACATGCTGGCCCAGAAGAATCGCCCCGCCATGTTGAACACGCTGATCATCAGCACGAAGGTGGCGGCGAACTCGCCGGTGACTATGTTGGGCAACGTGCTGCCGAAGATCTCCGTCATCATGGTCTTGGCGACGCTGAGCACGCCGATCCCCGCCGTCACGTTGAAGCACAACACGACCCACAGCAAATAGAACTGCGGGGTCTTGAGCGCCTGGTCGATGTGGACATGATTCTCCGTCATCATCTTCTTGGCGCGGTGGGCCTCGTCGGGCGGGGTCCAGCCGGCCGGCAGCCAGCCCGGTGCGGGCACGCGGTAGGAGAAGGCCGCGACCATCATCACCACGAAATAGATCACGCCCAGCGTGAAGAAAGCCTGCGCGACGCCCACGCTTCCCGTGCCGGCGACGTACACGCCCTGGGGGCCGGGCACCAGCATGCTGGCGACGTCGTTGGCGCCGATCACGACGACCTCGCGCAACTGGCCCGCCACCTCGGCGAACCGCCTGCCCGCTTCGGTCTTGAGCTGGACTTGGTCCACGGCGCCGAGATAGTCGGGCGCCCGGTAGAACAGGTGGATGAGATACTCCTTGAGGGGCGCGCCGATCATCGCGCCGCCGCCGAAGCCCATGATCGCCATTCCGGTGGCCATGCCGCGGCGGTCGGGGAACCAGCGGATCAGCGTGCTCACCGGCGAGACGTAGCCGAGGCCCAGCCCGCAGCCGCCGAGCACGCCGTAGCCGAGATAGATGAGCCAAAGATGGTGCAGCAGGATGCCGATGCCGCCGATGATGAAGCCGCCGCCCCAGCAGCACGCCGCCACCACGCCGACCATGCGGGGTCCGACGTCCTCCAGCCACTTTCCGGCGAAGGCCGCGGACAGGCCGAGGAACACGATGGCCACGGTGAAGACCCACACCACGCTCGAAAGCGACCAGTCGTGGGATGCCGGCGTCACCACGCCGAAGACCCGGATCAGGGCGGGATTGAAGATGCTCCACGCATAGACCGAGCCGATGCAAAGGTGGATGGCGATGGACGCCGGAGGAACCTTCCAGCGGTTGAATCCGGGTTCAGCGATGATTCGCTTTTTCGACAGCAGTCCGGTCACGGTAACCCCCCTGATTTTATTGCCGCGTTCGACCGCGGGTCTCGTCTCTCGGGGCCTTCCACCCCGGAGGCGGCAAGAAGAATGGCAAATCACCGCCGTTTAGTCCACCCGCGCCGCATGGCCGGCCGCGTGGCGAAGCGGCCACGGGCGGCGGACGGGCACCCGCGCAGCTCTCGCGGCGCCGGGAGGGCTGTCTTCTTGACACTTTTGTTGCGGAAATATTTTTAAGGCGACAGCAGCCGTTGGGCCGGGTCGTCGGACCGGTTGGCGTAAATGAAGGGGTCAAGCGGCTCGGCCGGCACAATTTCCGGCCGGCGCGATCGCCATCACTCTGCTCCGGTTAACAACCGGCGGCGGGGTGCGGTGTGGTGACAAGGCCGCGACCACATGGTATGGATTGGTGCGTTTCCCGTTGGGGATGGGGTCCCCCAAAACCGTCCGAAAGGGCTGATGACTCCTGCCGTATCGATACATGCGGTGGGAGGATGTTTGACGAGCCTGCCGCGAGGTAGGCTCGTTTTGTATTCCACCATCACGCGAGATATAGCCCGCATACCAGCGGCTGGGCGGCCGCGGTTGCGGCCCGGCCCGCCCCCTCGGGCGGCGACAGGCGCAAGGGCGGGCGCGGGCCGAATGATGGAGGAAGCAGTGGACAACATATGGCTTATTTCGGCGCTTTGGGTCGGCCTCGCCCTGATCGCATCCGTAATCTCGATCTGGGCCGCGATATCGGTGGCTCTGATCGAAATCCTGGTCGGCGCCATCGCCGGCAATCTTGTCGGTCTTACGTTGACGCCCTGGGCCAATTACCTGGCCGGTTTCGGAGCGATCTTGCTGACCTTCCTCGCCGGCACCGAGATCGACGGCCGGGTCATCCGCAACCATCTTTGGTCCAGCCTGAGCATCGGCATCATCGGCTTCGTGACGCCCTATGTCGGGGTCTTGATCTACGCGCATTACGTCGCGGGTTGGATATGGCCGCAGGCCCAGATTGGGGGGATCGCGCTCTCGACCACATCCGTGGCGGTAGTTTACGCAGTCATGGTGGAGACCGGATTCAACAAGACGGAGGTCGGGAAGGTCATTCTCGCGGCCTGTTTCGTGAACGATCTCGGCACGGTGCTCGCTCTCGGCATCGTGTTCGCGCACTATGACGTCTGGCTCGGACTTTTCGGCGCCGCAACTGCGGCCGCCTTATGGCTGGCGCCGAAATTCGCGCCTTCGTTCTTCGCCAGGGCCGGAACGCGCGTGAGTGAACCGCAGATCAAATTCATTTTGCTGGTTCTGTTCCTGCTCGGCGGTCTGGCCAACATCGCCGGAAGCGAAGCGGTTCTGCCCGCCTACCTCGTCGGGATGGTGCTGGCGCCGACCTTCCTGAAAGACCCCGGGCTGGCGCATCGCACGCGCATACTGACGTTCGCGATCCTGACCCCGTTTTATTTCCTCAAGGCCGGATCGTTGGTGGATTTCCATGCCGTCGTCTCGTCGCTGGGCCTGATCGCCGTTTTTCTGGCGATTAAGATGGCAACTAAGTTCGTCGGCATCCTGCCGCTGACACACGCGTTCCGCTTCGAGCGGCGCGAGGGCATGTACACGACCCTCATGATGTCGACTGGATTGACGTTCGGCACCATTTCCGCCCTGTTTGGGCTGGCCAACCACATCATCGATCAGCAGCAATACACCATTCTGGTGACGGCGGTGATCGGCAGCGCCGTGGTCCCGACCCTCATCGCCCAACGCTGGTTCCAACCGTCCTTCAAGCCGATTGAGGAGCAGCCTCAGAATGTTTGAAAAGTTACTTGTCGCGAGCGACGGCTCGGACGGCGCATTCAAGGCGCTGACGGCCGCGGTCCACTTGGCGAAGCGTTACCGGGTGGAGCTCCACATGGTGTGTGTCGAAGAAATGCCGCGGTTTCCGGCCACCGTCGACGAGGTCGTCGAGGAAACGACAGAGGCCGGCCGCCAGTTCGATGCCGTCGTCGAGCGCGCCGTTGCGGCGGCGAAACTTCAACGTGTCAAGCTTCTTGCCCACGTCATGCCGGGGCACACGGTGCCGACCATCGTGGATTTCATCCGGCGCGAAAGGTTCGACCTTCTGGTCGTCGGGTTCATGGGACATTCGGCTCTCTACAACCGCGTGATCGGCGGCACGACTGACCGGCTCGTCGAACTGGCGCCGTGCTCCGTGCTGGTCGTCAAGTAGCCGACGACAGGGAGGGCCGGCGCATAGCCCGGCTCCGCCACGAGCACGGGAAATAGTCGCTCGCTCCAACGAGGCCGGCTCCGAAAGAGCGTCGGCAATGATTGGCGGACCGGAACGCACATGAGAGGCCTCAACAACAGGACGTTCTTCAATCTCTGGAATCTCGTGCTCGCCGCCACCAATCCGGGCCTGTCGCGCGATCGTTGGACCGTGGGCACGGTGACCTGGAAACGGCAGCGCCACAGCTTCCGGGGGCCGGATTTCTCGTTCGTCATGGACGTCTACACGCTCGATCGGAACGAACGGGGAAAGCGCGTCTGGCAGCTTCTCATGGTGGTCGAGAACTGGTGGGATGCGGACCGGGAGCCGGTGCGATCGGCGGTTTGGGCCCGCGCGCTTTCGGGCAGCCAACAGGCGATCGTGAACTGGTTCCGCCAGCAGGAAAAATCGCTCCCCCGCGAGACGTGACCCGGAACCCGGCCGCGCCGCGCCGCGCCGGCACCGGTGACCGGGCCGCCCCTAGCGGGCGAGCAGCCGCTCGGCTTCGGCCAGATCCTCGGGCCGGTTGGCGTTGAAGAAGGGATCGAAGGGTTCTATCGGCCAGTCCGCGACCGCCACACGGTGGCGCGAAGTCCAGTCCTCGACCTTCCGCACCCCCTCGCCCACCAGCGCCGCCCGGAGATCGGGGGCCAGCCTGACCGGCCACAGGCCGAAGACCGGGTGCTTGCGCCCCCCCGATGCGGCCAACGCCACGTCCGCGCGCTGGGTTTGCGCCGCCGCCATCAGGCGCGCCACGACGTCCGAGGGAAAGAACGGCGCGTCGGTGGCAAACGTCGCCACCCACGGGCAATCGGGGGCATGCTTCCCCGCCCATTCGAGCCCGGTCAGCACGCCGGCCAGGGGGCCGGCGAATCCCTCGACGGCATCCGCGACCACGGGCAGGCCGAAGGCCGCGAACCGCGACGGGTCGCCGTTGGCGTTGATGAGCAGGATTTCGACCTGGGGCTTGGCGCGGGCGATGACGTGACCCAGCAGCGGACGGCCGCCCAGCGTGCGCAGCGACTTGTCGCTGCCGCCCATGCGGCGCGATTGGCCCCCCGCCAGAATCAGGCCCACGACCGGCACAACGCGCCCGGAACGGTCAGGCGACATCCTCGGCCATGCTCGCCTTGCGCCCGGCCCGCGCCGGCTCGTCGCCGACCTGACCCGGATCGGCGTCGTAGACGATGCGCTGTTCGCCCGCAAGCGCCACGAACCGCTTGCCCCTGGCGCGGCCGATGAGCGTCAGATTCGCGCGCCGCGCCAGCTCCACGCCCCAGGCGGTGAAGCCCGACCGCGACACGAGAATCGGGATCTGCATCTGGACGGTCTTGATCACCATCTCGCTGGTGAGCCGCCCGGTGGTGTAGAAAAGCTTGTTCTTGGGCGAGAGATTCTCGAGGAACATGTAGCCCGCGCATTTGTCCACGGCATTGTGGCGGCCCACGTCCTCCATGTAGACGAGCGCCCGGTCCTCCTCGCACAGCACGCAGCCGTGGATGGCGCCGGCCTCGAGATAGAGGCTGGGGCTGGTGTTGATCGTCTTCATCAGCGAATAGAGCCACGAGGTGCGCACGACGGCATCGGGGTCGAGCACGATGTCGTCGAACTTCTCCATCACGTCGCCGAACACCGTGCCCTGGGCGCAGCCCGAGGTCAGCGTCTTCTTTTTCAGCTTGTCCTCGAAGTCCGTCTCGCGTTCGGTGCGCACCACCACCACGGAGAGCTCGTCGTCGTAGTCGATGCCCGTGATCTTGTCGTCGGGTCTCAGCATGTTCTGATTGAGGAGATAGCCGACCGCCAGATAGTCGGGGTAATCGCCGATCGTCATCATGGTGACGATCTCGCGGCCGTTGAGGAACAGGGTCAGCGGACGCTCCATCACCACCGGCGTCTCGACGGTCCTTCCTTCTTGGTCCTTGCCCTCGACCCGGCGCGTGAGCCTGGGGTCGGCGGGGTCGGGGCGCAGCAGAAATCCCTTCATGCCCCGAATATGGCCCGCCCCGGTACGATGAACAAGCCAAGGCGGCTTCACGGGCCGGCCCTGAAAGGCGCGCCGGCCTTGGCCATCGGCCCTTCCCTCTTGGCCATCGGGCCTCCGGGACGCGAACCCTGCGGCGGGCCCGGATAGCGTTTGGTTTCCCGGACGCCGTTTTGCGGGCGGCCGAGGCGGCCGCGCCGCCCGGCGGCGGCCTCATATGGTAAAGGCGGCCGCTCTTCCCGCCGCTTTTCCAGACGAAAAGTAGGGGCGAATTCCCGGGCCGATGACACTATCTTTCGAGGTAGAGAGGCGCGACCATATGGGGCTTGTCGCTTGCGGGCGCCTCCCGGTAAGAAACGGACATGACTGAGCTCATCGATCCCTTCGGCCGCGGCATCACCTACCTTCGGGTTTCGGTCACGGACAGGTGCGATCTGCGCTGCGCCTATTGCATGGCCGAGGACATGACCTTCCTCCCCAAGTCCGAGATCTTGAGCCTCGAAGAACTGGACCGCGTTTGCTCCGCCTTCGTCGATTTCGGCCTCCAGAAGATCCGGCTCACCGGCGGCGAGCCCTTGGTCCGCCGCAACATCATCGGCCTGGCGAAGAGCTTGGGCCGGCATCTGGACTCCGGCCGGCTCCAGGAACTGACGCTGACGACCAACGGCACCCAGCTCGCGCGCTACGCGGACGAGCTGTTCGCGCTCGGCATGCGGCGGATCAATGTCTCGCTCGACACCCTGAACCCGGCCAAATTCGCGGCCATCACCCGCTGGGGCAAGCTCGATCAGGTGATGGAGGGCATCGAGGCGGCGCGGCGCGCGGGGCTCGCCGTCAAGATCAACACCGTCGCGCTCCGGGACGTGAACGAGGACGAGCTCGACCGGATGCTCGAGTGGTGCGGCGAGCAGGGCTTCGACATGACGCTGATCGAGGTCATGCCCATGGGCGACATCGGCGCGCAGCGCATCGACCAGTACCTGCCCCTGTCGGCGGTGCGCTCCAGGCTCGAGCGCCGCTGGACCCTCGAGGACATCGACTACACGACCGGGGGCCCGGCGCGCTACGTGCGGGTCCGCGAGACCGGGCATAGGCTCGGCTTCATCACGCCGCTGACGCACAATTTTTGCGAGTCGTGCAACCGGGTGCGCCTCACCTGCACCGGGACCCTTTATATGTGCCTGGGCCAGGCCGATTCGGCGGACCTGAGGACGCCGGTGCGCGCGAGCGACGACGACGCGCTGTTGCGCCGCGCGATCCTGGAGGCCGTCTCGCGCAAGCCCAAGGGCCACGATTTCATCATCGACCGCCGCCACAAGCGCCCGGCCTTGGCGCGCCACATGAACGTGACCGGCGGCTAGGCGCGCCTCGTCCTCATCCGGCCCATCCGGCCCATCCGGCCCATCCGGCCCCGCCCCCTACTCCGCGCCTTCGCGTGTGTTCGCCTTTTCGCCCGTCCTGGCGCGGTGCCTCCCAATCGCTATACTCGGCGGGACCTGGCCGGGCCCACGGGGCCGGCCTTTCGAGCACCGCCTTCGGGTGACACGCGTGCCCCACACCAAGACCATGAAGATCGGCTTCGAGGCCGCGGAGACCGACGCGGCGCAAGCGGCGTTGGCCGCGTTGAAGCGGCGTTATCCTTCCGTCGACCCCCTGGAGGCGGACGTGATCGTGGCCTTGGGCGGCGACGGGACCATGCTCGAGGCGCTCCACCGTCACATGCACCGCAACAAGCCGTTCTTCGGCATGAACCTGGGCAGCGTCGGATTCCTCATGAACCGCTATTCCGACGGAAACCTGCCCGAGCGGCTGGCAAAGGCGAAGCCGACGAAGCTGCACCCCCTGCTGATGGAGGCGCGCCGGGTCAACGGAGAGATGCACAAGGCGCTCGCGATCAACGAGGTGTCGCTGCTGCGCGAGGAACGCCAGACCGCCAAGATCCGCATCATCATCGACGGGGTGACGCGGCTGGACGAGCTGTTCTGCGACGGCGTGCTGGTGGCGACTCCTGCCGGCAGCACCGCCTATAACCTGTCGGTCTATGGGCCCATCGTGCCGATGGGCTCGCCGATCCTGGCGCTGACCCCGATCAGCGCCTTCCGCCCCCGGCGCTGGCGCGGCGCGCTCTTGCCCCACACCGCGGTCGTGACCTTCGAGATCCTGGAATACGAAAAACGGCCGGTGAGCGCGGTCGCCGATTTCACCGAGGTGCGCGAGGTGACCGAGGTCCGCGTGCGCGAGGACCGCAGCATAACGCTGACGCTGCTGTTCGATCCCGACCAGAACCTGGATGAGCGCATCCTGAAGGAGCAGTTCGTGCCCTAGGTGCGCGACCTCCCGACCGCGGCGCGCGCATTCGGTCCCCGCCCGGAAAATGCGCCGATTATAAAGCCTTAACGATAGGGCCTTAAGGTAGAGGGCGAGGTCCCGAAGCCGGACAACGAAGGCAAGAGTCACCCTCGATGACAAGGCCGCGCGAGAAGACCATCGATCTCATCAAGCGCCTGGTGGCGTTCGATACCGTGAGCCGGAAGTCGAATCTCGCGCTGATCGATTTCGTGCGCGACTATCTGGACGGCCTCGGGATCGAGAGCCGGCTCACCCACGACGATTCGGGCGTAAAGGCCAATCTGTTCGCCACCATCGGGCCCCAGGACCGCCCCGGCATCGTGCTGTCGGGACACACCGACGTGGTGCCGGTGGAAGACCAGCCATGGACCGCCGACCCCTTCGCCGCCGTCGAGCGCGACGGCAAGCTGTTCGGGCGCGGCACCGCCGACATGAAGAGCTTCATCGCCGTCGCCCTGTCGCTTGCCCCCGAATTCGCCAACGCGCGGCTTTCGGCCGCGGTGCATTTCGCCTTCAGCTTCGACGAGGAGGTCGGCTGCGTCGGCGTGCCGCGACTGATCGCGGACCTGAAGCGGATGGGTTTGCGCCCCAAGGGCTGCATCGTCGGCGAGCCCACCGAGATGAAGGTCGTATCGGGCCATAAGGGGAAACGGAGCATGCACTGCGACGTGCGGGGCGCGGCCTGCCATTCGGCGCTGGCCCCTTACGGCGTCAACGCGGTGGAGATCGCGGCCGAGATCGTCACCTACCTGCGCCGCATGGGCCGCCGGTTCCGCGAACAGGGCCCCCACGATTCCGCCTTCGACCCGCCGTTCAGCACCGTCCACACCGGCATCATGCGCGGCGGCACCGCGATCAACGTCGTGCCCGGCGCCTGCAGCTTCGATTTCGAGTTCCGCACCCTTCCGGGCCACGATCCCGTCGCGCTGCTCGGCGAGGTGAAGGCGTTTGCGGAGCGCGACCTGATCCCCGAGATGCACGCCGTCGCAAAGGATTCGGGAATCGCCTGGAGCGAGGCTTCGGGATTCCCGGGCTTGGACACGCCCGAGGACGCGGACATCGCCGCGCTCGCCAAGGCATTGGCCGGCGCGAATGCGACCGGCAAGGTGAGCTTCGGCACCGAGGCCGGGCTGTTCCAGCAGGACGGAATACCCGCCATCGTGTGCGGACCGGGCAGCATCCAGCAGGCCCACAAGCCGGACGAATTCATCACCCTGGATCAGGTCGCGCGCTGCGAATCCTTCCTGCTGCGCCTCAAGGAACGGCTGGCCGCCGCTTGACCCGCTATTGCGGACTCCTGCCGCTTGCCCCGAAGCCCGCGAAATTTGTCTGGAAACGGGCCGCGGATTCCGCCAAGCCTAGCGGGTCCGGCGCGGTTGGGCGGAATGCCTCTGTACCGTTGAGATTCGACCGGAAGGAAGCGGCATAACCCATGAATTCCATTGTCGATTTGCCGCGTCCGGCCGTAGGCGACGCGCTTTCCCCGGAGGGTCTTCACGGGGCCGAGGCCGCGGGCCTGCTGGCCCGCTTCGGCTCGCCGCTCTTCGTCGTGTTCGAGGAGGTCCTGCGCGGCCGCTACCGGGCGCTCAATACGGCGTTCGGCGCCGGCGGGCACGAAACCGCGATCGCCTATTCCTACAAGACGAATTACCTGCCCGCCGTCTGCGCCATCCTGCATCAGGAGGGCGCCTGGGCCGAGGTGGTGTCGGG
>JBAVNO010000378.1:0-2691 GCA_049691095.1 Alphaproteobacteria bacterium
TGGAATGATATGCGGACGCATCATCAATTTCTGCGCTACGTGCTGGTCGGTTTGGCATCCAACGGAGCGCTCTATCTCGGCTACCTCGTCCTCACCTGGGCCGGTTTGGGACACAAGACGGCGGTAACCGTTCTCTACGGCCTGGGTGTCCTTCAGACCTATGTTTTTAACCGCCGCTGGACCTTCGCGCACCGGGGCGGCGTCCCGCGCTCCGTCGCACGCTACGTCGCGACCTACGCCTTCGGCTATGTCGTCACCTTGGCCGCAATGTTCTTGTTCGTGGACGTGGCCGGCCTTCCCCATCAAGCGGTCGCACTCGCGGTGATCTTCGGGGTCGCGTGCATCATGTTCCTGATTCAGAAGTTTTGGGTCTTTCCTGCCGCCGGTGCGGCCGCGCAAGTCCGGTCGAGCCAACGACGGGGCTGTGGGCATGACCTATCGCATTCCGTTCAACAAGCCGTTCATCGTCGGCAAGGAGCTGTACTACGTGGCCGAGGCGGTCCTGGGAGGGCAGATCAGCGGCGACGGCCCGTTCGCAAGACGGTGCCAGCGGCTGATGGAGGAGCGGTTCCGCGCCCGAAAGGTATTCCTCACCACGTCCTGCACCTCGGCCCTGGAAATGGCGGCCCTGCTGTGCGAGATCGGGCCCGGCGACGAGGTCATCCTCCCCTCCTATACGTTCGTGTCCACGGCCAACGCCTTCTTCCTGCGCGGCGCCAAGCTGGTGTTCGTGGACATACGCCCGGATACCCTCAATCTCGATGAGACGCTTCTAGACGCGGCGGTGACCGAGCGCACCAAGGCCATCGTCCCGGTCCATTACGCCGGCGTAGCCTGCGAGATGGATCGGATCGGCGAGATCGCCCGCGAGTACGGACTCTATGTGATCGAGGATGCCGCCCATGCGGTCAACGCCACTTACAAGGGAACGTTCCTCGGCACCATTGGCGATTTCGGCGCCTACAGCTTCCACGAAACCAAGAATTTCATCTGTGGCGAGGGCGGCGCCCTGCTCGCCAACACGGACGGGTTTGAGGAACGGGCGGAGATCATCCGGGAAAAGGGCACGAACCGCAGCCAGTTCTTCCGCGGACAGGTGGACAAATACACCTGGGTCGGGGCCGGCTCGTCCTACGTGCCCGCCGACATCCTGGCCGCCTTCCTCTATGCCCAGCTCGAGAACATGGAGACCATCACCGACAAGCGCAAATGGATCTACGAGACCTATCTGAACCTCTTTCGCCCCCTGGCGGACCGCTGCCCACTCCGGCTCCCGGTCATTCCAGAAGAATGCGGGTCCAACTACCACATGTTCTATGTGATCCTCGAGGACCAGGCGACCCGCACTGCCTTGATCGAGCATTTGAAGGCGAAGGGCATCCTGGCGGTTTTCCATTACGTTCCGCTGCACACCTCGCCGGTGGGCACCGCGATGGGATACCGGCCGGGAATGTTTCCCGTCACCGAGGATGTGAGCGATCGGCTGCTCCGGCTGCCGTTCTATTACGGGCTGGAGGAGGAAGACATTCGAACTGTCGCCGACGAGGTGTCGGCTTTCTTTGGTAGATCTTGAACCGGGATTCCGGAGATGTGCGGTTGATCGAGCGGGACCCCCTGATGCCGCTGCCGCCGGAACCGCGCTACATCCGGGGCATCAAATGTTACGCGCCGGACAAGGCCCATGACGAGCGCGATTATCCGGCCGACGCCTTCGCGCAACTGGCGGCGCTCCAGGACCGGAACTTCTGGTTCCGGTCGCGCAACAGGATCATCGTGCGAATGTTGCGCAAATATCTTCGAGCCCCCGGCCCAACGGCAGGGCGGCCGAAAGTACTCGAAATCGGCTGCGGAACCGGGTGCGTGCTTCGGGCGCTTGCCGCGGAAAACCGGTACGAACTGACCGGCGCCGAGATGCACATCGGCGGGCTTACGCTGGCGAAGGGCCGGCTAGCAGGCATCGAGTTGGTGCAGCTTGACGCCCGCGATCTTCCCTACGTGAACGAATTCGATGCCATCGGGGCGTTCGACGTTCTGGAGCACATCGACGACGATGCCGGCGTCATCCGGAGTGTCCGCCGGGCGCTCGTCCCCGACGGGCTTTTTTTCGTCACGGTGCCGCAGCACCCATGGCTGTGGAGCCGCGCCGACGATCATGCGCGTCACAAGCGCAGGTATTCGCGCGCCGAGCTGATCGGAACACTCGAGCGCGAGGGGTTCGCGATGGAGTTCTGCAGCTCCTTCGTCTTCGTCCTGCTGCCGCTGATGTCCCTGTCGCGTTTGCGGCGGCGGAGCCGTCCTGGAATGGGGGCCACCGGGAACGTGAGCGGCCGGTCCGACGCCTACGACGAGCTCGCGCTTCCCGGGCCCGTCAACGCCACGCTCGAGACCGCGATGCGGCTCGACGAATTTCTGATCGCACGAGGCGTCTCGCTACCCGCCGGCGGATCGTTGCTGGCGGTGGCGAGAAAAGCGGCCGATTGACGCCGGGGTTCGAAGCCGGCGGTCGCAATGCCTCTCGCGGGGCCGCTGCTGCCCCTTGGCCCCCGCCGGAACGGTTCGGCGGGCCTACTTCTTCTTCGGATACGCGGCCGAATAGGCCGACGTCTTCGCCGCTGCGCCGGACAAGGGGGACGCCCCCGGCTTCGGCTTCTCGGAAGCCGCTTTCTTGGGCTTCTTCGCTTCCCGGCCCGA
>JBAVNO010000379.1:0-26150 GCA_049691095.1 Alphaproteobacteria bacterium
CCGCGGCTCAACGTCGATCGCATCGTGCTCGCCGGCGGCAGCGGGCGCACGCTGGCGTTCGGGCCCGGCCACGTGGACGGCTCCGCGCCCCCTGGCGGGGCGGGCGTCAGCGTGATCGCCGGCCACCGCGACACCCATTTCCGTTTCCTCAAGGACCTGGTGCCGGGCGACAGGATCGAGATCGAGGCCCCGAACGGCAACAGGACCTCCTACCGCGTCGCCGGAGCCACCATCGCCGACGCGCGTTACCAGACTCTCGATCCGGCGGACGCAAGGCCGCGGCTGGCGCTCGTCACCTGCTATCCGTTCGACGCCGTGTGGCCGGGCGGGCCCATGCGTTACGTCGTTTTCGCCGAGGCGCAAGCCGAAGCGCAACCGGCGCGAATGATGGCTGCATCGGGCATCGAGCGACCGGGAATCGGCGCGTTGGGCCTGGTGACGGCGGGCATCGCCGCCCCTGGCGTCACCGCCCCCTGAGGCGCATATATGGAAACCATGACCGCGCCCACGCCTTCCGCCGCCCCGGATGCGCCCGCCGCCTTCAAGGCCCGCGGAAGGGGGGAGCGCGCGCCTTTCCGCCTGGTCTCGGACTTCGAGCCGGCGGGCGACCAGCCCCAGGCGATCGAACAGCTGGTGGCCGGCATCGCGGGCGGCGAGCGGGACCAGGTGCTGCTCGGCGTCACCGGCTCGGGCAAGACCTTCACCATGGCCCACGTCATCGCGCGCCTCGGCCGCCCCGCCCTCATCCTGGCGCCCAACAAGACCCTGGCGGCGCAGCTTTACGGCGAGATGGTGTCGTTCTTCCCCGACAACGCGGTCGAATATTTCGTCTCGTATTACGATTACTACCAGCCCGAGGCCTACGTGCCGCGCACCGACACCTACATCGAGAAGGAATCGTCGGTGAACGAGCAGATCGACCGCATGCGCCATGCCGCGACGCGCTCGCTGCTGGAGCGGCGCGACGTCATCATCGTGGCGTCGGTGTCGTGCATCTACGGCATCGGCGACGCCGAGGTCTATTCCAGCATGACGCTGCCGCTCGCCGCGGGCGACACTGTCAACCGCGCCGACCTGCTGCGCCGGTTCGTCGAGCTCCAGTACCGGCGCAACGACACCGATTTCCAACGCGGGGCGTTTCGCGTGCGCGGCGACGGGATCGAGATCTTCCCCGCCCACCTGGAGGACCGCGCCTGGCGGCTGTCCCTGTTCGGCGATGAGATCGAATCGATCGTCGAGTTCGATCCCTTGACGGGCGAGAAGCAGGCGGTGCTTCCCTTCGTCAAGATCTTCCCCAACAGCCATTACGTGACGCCCAAACCCACGCTCCATCAGGCGGTCAAGGAGATCCGGCGCGACCTCAAATTGCGGCTCGAGGAGTTCAAGGCCCAGGGGAAGCTGTTGGAGGCGCAGCGCCTGGAGCAGCGCACGATCTTCGACCTCGAGATGATCGAGGCCACGGGAGCCTGCGCGGGGATCGAGAACTATTCCCGCTACCTGACGGGGCGCAATCCGGGCGAGCCGCCGCCGACGTTGTTCGAGTACCTGCCCGAGGACGCGCTGCTGTTCGTCGACGAATCCCACGTCACCGTGCCGCAACTGGGCGGCATGTACCGCGGCGATTACCGGCGCAAGGCCACGCTCTCGGACTACGGCTTCCGCCTGCCGTCCTGCATCGACAACCGGCCGCTCAAGTTCGAGGAATGGAACGCCATGCGGCCCGAGACGGTCTACGTCTCGGCCACACCCGGGCCGTGGGAAATGGAGCAGACGGGGGGCGTGTTCGTGGAGCAGGTGGTGCGCCCCACCGGCCTCGTCGATCCGGACTGCGTCATCAGGCCCGTGGAGACCCAGGTCGACGACCTGATCGGGGAATGCAAGGCGGTGGCGGCCCAAGGCTACCGCGCGCTCGTCACCACGCTCACCAAGCGCATGGCCGAGGATTTGACCGAGTACATGCACGAGGCCGGCATCAAGGTCCGGTACCTCCATTCCGACATCGAGACGCTGGAGCGCATCGAGCTGATCCGGGACCTGAGGCTGGGCGCGTTTGACGTGCTGGTGGGCATCAATTTGCTGCGCGAGGGGCTCGACATCCCCGAATGCGCGCTGGTCGCGATCCTGGACGCCGACAAGGAGGGCTTCCTGCGCTCCAAGACCTCGCTCGTGCAGACCATCGGGCGGGCGGCGCGCAATCTCGATGGCCGCGTGATCCTGTACGCCGACATCATGACCGACTCGCTTGCCTACGCCATCGCCGAGACCGACCGGCGCCGGGCCAAGCAGGTCGCCTACAACGCGGCCCACGGCATCACGCCGGAGTCGGTGAAGAAATCCATCTCCGACGTGCTCTCCAGCGTCTACGAGGCCGACCATTACACGGTCGACACCGGCGACGAGGGGGCGGCCCATCTGGTGGGCAAGGATCTGAAGGCGTACATCGCCGACCTCGAGCGGCGCATGCGTCAGGCGGCGGCGGAGCTGGAGTTCGAGGAGGCGGCGCGGCTGCGCGATCAGATCACGCGGCTGGAGGAACGGGACCTCGGGCTATCGGAGCACGCCCCGCGCTCCACGGCGGGGCGCGCCTTCATGCGCAAGGGACCGATGCACGAGAAAAAAAGGGGCGGCCGGAATCACCCCGGCCATACCCGAAGGAGGTAAGCCGGAATGACGGCGAAGATCGTCAAGACCGAGGACGATTGGCAGACGCAACTGACGCCCGAGCAGTACCGGGTCACCCGCGAGAAGGGCACCGAGCGTGCCTTCACCAGAAAATATTGGGACTGCAAGACGCCGGGCACGTACCGGTGCGTGTGCTGCGGCGCCGACCTTTTCAGCTCCGAGGCCAAATACGATTCGGGGACCGGCTGGCCCTCCTTCTTCCAGCCGCTCACCGCCGAAACGGTGGCCACCAAGTCGGACCGCACCTTCGGCATGCTGCGCGTCGAGGTGCTGTGCGCCCGCTGCAACGCCCATCTGGGCCACGTGTTCCCCGACGGGCCGTATCCCACCGGCGAGCGCTACTGCATCAATTCGGCGTCGCTTAAGCTGGGCCCTAAGGAATAGCCCCGCCTTCGGCCAGGCGCCGTTCCACCTCGTCCCGCGATCCCGCAAACGGCCCGTGGCGCTCGATCTTGAGCGCGGCGAGAGCGGCGGCGAACCGCGCGCTCGCGGGCGGCGTTTCACCCTCCAGCCGGCGCGCCACATAGGCCGCCAGGAAGCTGTCGCCGCATCCGGTCGCATCCACCACCGCCCGGGGACGAAGGGCGGGGACGGGCTCCAGCCTTCCGCCGGCCGAAAGCACCGCGCCTTGCGCCCCCATGGTCACGATCACCTCGCGGGGGCCGAGCCCCGAGAGCGCGGCCGCCGCCGGCCCCGGCTCCCGCGCGCCGGTCAGCGCTTCGGCCTCGCGCACATCCGCCTTCAAGACGTCCACCCGCGACAGGGCCCTGAGCATCAAACGCCGCGCCGCCTCGCTCACCCCGGGCTGCATGAGCTTTCGCACCAGCCCCTGGGCATCGAGCGCGACGAGAGCGCCGCCCGCCGCCGCGGCGGCGAGGAAATCGCCGAAATCCTCGTCCACCAAGGGATCGAGCACGAAGGCGCGGGCCGCGACCTCCGCAAGGTCGGCGGCGGCGAACGGATCGGCCACCGCCAGCGCGGTCTGCACGCGGGTGTGGGCGTCGTCCTCGTACACGGTCTCGAACACGGTGGTGGAGCGGCTTTCCCTCCGCACCACGGTCACGCCCGCGGCCCTGAGGCCTTCGAGCAGCGCCTCGTCCTCGGCCGCCATCCGGGTCACGACGCAGGTGGCGAGCCCCAGCGCCCGGCAGGCGGAGGCGGCGTAATAGGCGCCGCCGCCTGTTTGCGTGCGCGCCGCCTTGCCGGCGGCCTGCACGATGTCGCGGGTGATGTGGCCCACGGCGCAGACGTCGAACCTCGGGGTCGGCTCCTTTTTCGTCACAGTCATGGTCACAATCTTCGTCACGGCGGCGGTCCGCGTCCCGCATAGCGAGGCGGGCATGGCGCGGCCGGGCTTGTGGGCGCGGCCTGATCGCTTATACTCCCCACGCTTGTCATTTGCCTTTCTTACCTGCCTTGGGGCCGCGCCTTGGGCCGGCCGGCGCCGTCGCGCCGAACGGCCCCCGCCCTGCGCCGGCTCGCTTGGCCCGGGGCGCGCAGGGCCTGGACGGACGACATGATCTATTTCCAGGTGGCGCTCGGCCTTTTCCTCCTTTACCTCGGCGGCGAGATGCTGGTGCGCGGCGCGGTGACGCTGTCGCGGCGCCTCGGCATCGCGCCGCTGGTGATCGGGCTCACCATCGTGGCGTTCGGAACCTCGGGCCCCGAGCTCTCGGTCAGCGTGGACGCCGCCGTCAGCGGCCTGCCCGACATCGCCATCGGCAACATCATCGGCAGCAACATCTGCAACATCCTTCTGGTGCTGGGCGTGTCCGCCATCCTGTGTCCGGTCAAGGTCCAGCCCCATGCGGTCTATCGCGACGGGACCATCCTCCTCGGCGCGACGCTGCTGTTCGTGGTCGTGGTCGGCTCGGGGACGATCTGGCGCTGGGAGGGCGCGGGATTGGTGGCGCTGCTTCTGGCGTACACGGTCTTCACCTACGCGGTCGAACGCCGGGCCCGCGCCAGCGATCCGCAGAGAAAATTGCATGTCCGCGAGGCGCTCGAGATCGCGCCCCTGCCGGTCAAGCCGTGGGTGACGCTGCTGTTGCTCGCCTGCGGGATCGTGTTCCTGGCGGTCGGCGCCAACCAGCTCGTGACCGGTGCGGCTTCCCTGGCGCGACGAATCGGGATCGACGACGCGGTGATCGGCGTCACGCTGGTGGCCTTGGGCACCTCGCTTCCCGAGCTCAGCACGTCGGTCGTCGCCGCCTTGCGACGCCATCCCGACGTCGCGCTCGGCAACGTGATCGGCAGCAATATTTTCAACGCGCTGGGCATCGCCGGCGCGGCCGCGCTCGCCAATCCGCTGACGGTGGCCGAGAAATTCACGCATTCCGACATCTGGGTCATGCTGGCCTCCACCGCGTTGCTGCTGCCCCTGATCATGAAGGACTGGCGGCTGTCGCGCTGGTATGGGGCGCTGTTCGTGCTGGCCTATGCCGTGTACGTGGCGGCGCAGTTCGCGGACCTCGGCACGCCCCCGCCCTACGCCGGCTGACCGCCTTGATGGGGGGCCTTTTCTCTTCCATGCTGCCGTCATGACCGAACCCCAAGCCCACAAACCGCAAGCCCGGCCCGCCGTCCTGCCCGCGGCGCTGGTGACCGGCGCGGCGCACCGGATCGGCCGGGCCATCGCTATGGATTTGGCCCGCCACGGCTTTGCGGTCGCCGTCCACTACAACCGCTCGCGAGACGAAGCCCTGGCGGCGGTGGCCGAGATCGAATCCTCGGGCGGGCGCGCCGTGGCCTTGAGGGCCGATCTGACGCGCGAGGACGACCTCGCGGGACTCGTGTCCGCCGCGGCCGAGGCGCTGGGTCCGTTGGGGCTTCTGGTCAACAACGCGTCGGTGTTCGAGGTCGACGAGGTCGCCACCGCCACCCGGGCGACATGGGACACGAACATGGAAACGAATCTGCGCGCACCCTTCGTGCTGGCGCAGAATTTCGCCAGGCAGGTTCCGGACCGCGCCCAGGGCGTGATCGTCAATCTCATCGACCAGCGGGTTTGGAACCTCACGCCCTATTTCGCGACCTATACCGCGAGCAAGGGCGGGCTATGGATCCTGACCCGCACGCTCGCGCTGTCCTTCGCGCCCAAGATCCGCGTCAACGCCATCGGACCCGGCCCCGTGCTCCCCAGCAAGCGGCAGACGAGGGAACAGTTCGAGCGTCAGTGCCGCTCCATGCCCCTCAAACGCGGGGCCGAGCTCTCGGAGATTTGCGCCGCGGTGCGGTTCATCCTCGAGGCCCGCTCCATGACCGGACAGATGATCGCGCTCGACGGCGGCCAGCATCTGGGCTGGGCGCAATCGGTCCGCGGCATCATCGCGGAGGAATGAAAACCTATCCGCGCCGGGGCGGTGATCCGGCCCCGACGAGGGGCCCACCGAGGCGAAGGCTGGAGCGCCGCGGCGGCGTTCGTGCCGGCCGGGCCGGGCGGGATTTTGGGGCCGTCTTCGCGGAGCCCATCGCCGGGACCGAAGTCCCAGCCGGGCCGAGATTTATACACAACGGCGGGCCCGGCTTCCAGATTCGGCCAAAAAGCCTGAAAAACACGTTTTTTTGAAGGTATGGTGACATGATTTTTTTGTTTTATATAACAAAAACAGGCAATTAGATTTCATGCTCAAAATTTGGGCAATGTGAAGGAAACGAAGGGCCGCCTCGGTCTGGCGCCCGGCAAAAGCTCTTTGTCACAGACTTATCCACAGAAATCGTGGATATCGAATTCTTCCTTGGGTTTGGCCGCGATAATCAAGGGCTTAACGGATGGGCCCCGGTCCGGTGATCGATTGTGCCGCGTTCGTGCCCTGATTAGGGGCCGCCTACGGGGCGCCGAAGCCGAACCGCAAACAGGGATAAGATAGCCGCCATGGACGCGGACAGGACAGCCAAGCCAGGGAAACGACGCGGGGCCGAGACCCGGCCCGCGGCGCGCGGCCGCACCGTGCTTGCCGACGCCGTCAGGACTTTGTCGGGCGCGCCCGGCGTCTATCGGATGCTCGATGCGCGGGGCGGCGCCCTTTACGTCGGCAAGGCGAAGAACCTGAAGCGGCGGGTGACGAGCTACACCCAGTTCGCGAAACTGCCGCTGCGGCTCAAGCGCATGGTGGCCGAAACCCATCAGCTCGAGGTGGTGACCACGCGCACCGAGGCCGAGGCGCTCCTGCTCGAAAGCAATCTGATCAAGCGTCTCAAGCCCCGCTACAACGTGCTGCTGCGCGACGACAAATCCTTCCCCTCGATTCTCATCACGCGCCACGACTGGCCGCAGCTCACCAAACATCGGGGCGCCACCACGGTGCCGGGCGATTATTTCGGGCCGTTCGCCTCGGCGGGCGCCGTGAACGAGACGCTGGCGGCGCTGGAGCGGGCGTTCCTGTTGCGTTCGTGCCCGGACACGGTGTTCGAGAACCGCACGCGGCCTTGTCTTCTCTATCAGATTCGCCGCTGCTCGGGCCCCTGCGTGGGGCGCATCAGCCGCGACGATTACGCGGCGCTGGTGCGCGAGGCGGTGGATTTTCTTTCCGGCCGCAGCGCCGACATCCAGCACCGGCTCGCAACCCGCATGCAGGAGTCGAGCGACGCGCTCGATTTCGAGCGCGCCAGCGTCTATCGCGACCGGATTCGGGCCCTCACCCAGGTGCAGTCCCGCCAGGACATCAACCTGCCGCGCATCGGCGACGTCGACGTGATCGGCGCCCACAGGGCCGCCGGTCACACCTGCATCCAGGTCTTCTTCTTCCGCGCCGGGCGCAACTACGGCAACCGCGCCTACTTCCCCCGCCACGACCCCGACCTGCCGGTGCAAGAGGTCGTGGCCGCGTTCCTGGGTCAGTTCTATGCCAACAAGGAGCCGCCGCCCGCGATCTTCCTCAGCCACCGGCCCACCGAGATCAAGCTGATCGAGGAAGCGCTGTCCACGCTGCGCGGCCAGCGGGTGCATCTGATGGTCCCCTCCCGCGGGCCCAAGCACCGTCTGATCGAGAACGCCGTCACCAACGCGGCCGAGGCGCTCGCCCGCCGCATGGCGGAAAGCGCGTCCCAGCGCGCCCTGCTCGAGGGCGTCGCCGATGTCTTCGGACTGGAGGCGCCCCCGGAACGGATCGAGGTCTACGACAACAGCCATGTTTCGGGGAAGAACGCCGTCGGCGCCATGATCGTGGCCGGGCCCGAAGGGTTCATGAAGGCCGCCTACCGCAAGTTCACCATCCGCACCGTCGGCCCGGCGCAAAAAGGGGCGCGGCCGGCCGGCTTGAGGAGGGCGGCCGAGGGCACGGCCGGACCCGCGCCCGGCGTGGAAAGCCAGCCCCGGCCGGGCGACGATTACGCCATGATCCGCGAGGTCCTGACCCGGCGCTTCGCCCGGGCGCTCCGGGAGGACCCGGAGCGGGCGAACGGGTCGTGGCCCGACCTGGTGCTGATCGACGGCGGGCCGGGGCACCTGGCGGTGACGGAGAAGGTGCTGGCCGATCTGGGCGTCTCGGGCGTGCCGGTGGCCGCCATTGCCAAGGGACCGGAACGCAACGCGGGGCGGGAGCGGTTCCACGTCTCGGGGCGCGCGCCCTTCCGCCTCGAGCCCCAGGACCCAGTGCTGTATTTCCTAGAGCGACTTCGGGACGAGGCGCACCGGTTCGCCATCGGCGCCCATCGCGCCAAGAGGTCGAAGGACATCGCCCGCTCGCCCCTGGACGAGGTTCCCGGCATCGGCGCCAAGCGCAAGCGCGCGCTGCTGCATCATTTCGGGTCGGCCCGGAACGTGGCCGCGGCGGCGCTCGAGGACCTGGAGCTGGTGGACGGCATCAGCCGCACCGTGGCGAAAAAAATTTATGATCATTTCCATGACGGCCGCTAGAATGGCGCGCGTGCCGGGTGCGTCGGCGCGCATCCCCGCATGGCATGTGGCGGCCACCCATGTTCGAGCCGTGACGTGATCACCAGTCTTCCCAATCTGCTGACCTTGTCGCGGATCATCGCGATCCCGTTGCTGGCCGCGCTTTTCTTCATCCCCGGCGACGGCGCGAAATGGGCCGCCATGCTGCTGTTCGCGGCCGCGGGCCTGACCGATTTCCTCGACGGCTATTTCGCGCGTTCCAGGCGCCAGATCTCGCGGCTCGGGCGCTTCCTCGACCCGGTGGCGGACAAGCTCCTGGTGGCCGCGGTTCTGTTCCTGCTGGTGGCGTTCGGACGCATCGCGGGCTGGACCGTGCTGCCGGCCCTCGTCATCCTGTGCCGCGAGATTCTGGTCTCGGGCCTGCGCGAGTTCCTGGCGGGCTTGCGCGTGCGCGTTCCGGTGAGCCGGCTCGCGAAATGGAAGACCGCGATCCAGATGGTCGCCATCGGTTTCCTCATCGTCGGCGATGCCAGTCCCGAGGGCATCCCGGCGCTCGCGATCGGCGCCGTCGGGCTGTGGGTGGCGGCGGCGCTCACGCTCATTACCGGTTACGACTATCTTCGCGCCGGGCTCAAGTACATGACCCCCCAGGGCGGCCCATCCTCCGCCGATGCGTCCCGGTCGAACGCGCCGCGGGCCGCCGGAAAGACCCATCTCTCCGGTTGAATTCCGCGCCCGGCTCGCAAATCTTTGGAAGGCGGGCCGTGGGCCCGCACCGGTTCTTCGTCTCTTGATTCAGGGCGGTCGATGAAGATTTTCGGCATTGCGGGATGGAGCGGCAGCGGCAAGACGACGCTGGTGGCCAAGCTCGTGCCGGTCCTGACCGCCCGCGGCCTCAAGGTTTCGACCCTCAAGCATTCGAGCCACGTGTTCGAGATCGACCGTCCCGGCAAGGACTCGTTCGTGCACCGGCAGGCCGGCGCCACCGAGGTCATGATCTCGTCCGCGCGGCGCTGGGCGCTCATCCACGAGAACCGCAACGAGGCCGAGGCCGAACTCGGGGATCTGATCACCCGCATGACGCCGGTCGATCTGCTCCTGGTCGAGGGGTTCAAGGCCTATCCCCATTCCAAGATCGAGGTCTACCGCGAGGCCAACGGAAAGCCGCTGTTGTGCGAGTCGGATCCGCGCATATTGGCGGTGGCGAGTGACGTTCCCCTTCCCCTGCTCCCGATCCCGCGCTTCGAGCTCGACGACGCCGGCGGCATCGCCGACTTCGTCCTCGCCCGGTCCGGTCTGAGGGCGGCCTGAGATGACGCAACTGAGCGACGACTGCTTCGCCTTCGGGGGCGAGCTCAAACGGGCGGATGAGGCGCTCGCCATGCTCGAGGCCCGGCTTTCGCCCGTCGTGGGGCGCGAGACGATCGCGCTCGGACAGGCGCTGGGACGGATCACGGCGGCCGATATCGTGGCCCCGCGCGACGTGCCGCCCTACGACAACGCGGCGGTGGACGGCTATGCCGTCGCTTTCGAGGATTTGACGCCGGGCTCGGAAACAAGGCTCGAGGTCGCAGGCCGAATCGCCGCCGGGCATCCGCTGCCAGAGCCGCCTCGGCGAGGCAACGCCTACCGCATCTTCACCGGCGCGCCGATGCCCAAGGACGCGTCGGGCAACGGGCCCGACACCGTGCTGATGCAGGAGGATTGCGCCGCCGAAGACGGTGCCGTGCGAATCCCCGCCGGGATCAAGCGCGGCGCCAACCGCCGCAAGCGGGGCGAGGACGTGCGCGCGGGCGAGACCGTGCTGCCGCGAGGCCACCGCATCCGCCCCCAGGACGTGGGGCTGGCGGCCTCGCTCGGGCTGACCGAGATCGTGGCCTACGAGCGGCTTCGGGTGGCCGTGTTCTCGACCGGGGACGAGGTGCGCGAGCCCGGCCAACCGATTCCCGAGGGCTGCATCTACGATTCCAACCGGTACGGGCTGATGGCCCTGCTCACGGCGCTCAAGTGCCGGGTCACCGACCTCGGCATCCTGCCCGACCACAAGGACGCGATCCGCGACGCGCTCGCGGCCGCAGCCCAGTGTCACGATCTGCTGCTCACGTCGGGCGGCGTTTCCACCGGCGAGGAAGACCGGGTGCGCCAGGCGGTCGAGGAACTGGGCGAGATTCACATGTGGCGGCTCGCCATCCGCCCGGGGCGCCCCATCGCCTTCGGGCGCGTGCGCAGTCGGGGGCACGAGGCGGCCTTCATCGGGCTCCCCGGCAATCCCGTGGCGGTGATGGTCACGTTCCTTAGGTTCGCCAGGCCCGCGATCCTGCGGCTTTCAGGATGCGCGCAGGTGACGCCGCTCACCTTCAAGGTCGCGGCCGACTTCGCTTACAAGAAGCGACGGCCGCGGCTGGAATGGATACGGGCGCGCCTGGTGCACAACGGATCGGGCATGCCGGCGGCCCGGCCCCATCCGAAGGAAGGCGCCGGGATCCTGACCTCGATGGTCGAATCCGACGGCCTGGTCGAGATTCCCGAAGACGTGATGGAATTGAAGCCCGGCGACCCGGTGACGTTCCTGCCCTTCAGCGAGGTCCTGGCATGAAGCTTCTCTATTTCGCCTGGATCCGGTCCAAGACCGGAATCGCCGCCGAAGAGGTGGACCCGCCGGCCGAGGTGAAGGACGTGGCGTCGCTGATCGCGTGGCTCGGCGGGCGCGGCGGCGGATTCACCGACGCATTCTCCGATCCGCGGGTGGTGCGGGTGGCGGTCAACCAGGAATATGCCCGCGGCGACCATCCGGTGGCGCGGGGCGACGAGATCGCGTTGTTCCCGCCAGTGACCGGCGGCTAGGCGCGGAGGCGGTCATGATTCGCGTGCAGCGGGAAGATTTCGATGCCGGCGCCGAGATCGAAGGGCTCGCGGCGGGGCGCACCGACATCGGCGGCGTGTGCGTGTTCGTCGGCCTGGTCCGCGACCTGGCGCAAGGCGAAGCGGTGTCCTCGATGACGCTGGAGCACTATCCCGGCATGACCGAGAAGATGCTGACCGAGATCGACCAGGAGGCCAACAGGAGATGGCCGCTGGCGGCGAGCCTCGTCATCCACCGCTACGGGCGGCTTGCGCCCGGCGACCGCATCGTGCTGGTGGCCACCGCCTCGCCCCACCGGGATGCGGCCTTCGAGGCGTGCCGGTTCCTGATCGACTGGCTGAAGACCAAGGCGCCGTTCTGGAAGCTCGAGGACCGCGGCGGCAAGAGCGAGTGGGTCGAGGACCGCGTGTCCGACGCGGACGCGGCCCGCCGCTGGACCAAGCCTTGACGGGTTTCCGCGTGGCGGTCTGAGGGGCGTTGGGCGGATCGCAGCGCGCCGCTCGCGCGCTTGAGGCGTTACGCCGCCGAAGCGGCGCTCTCGGGCTGTGTCACCAGGTGCGCGTAGTCGTCCATCAGCTGGTGCGTAAGAGGCCCGACCGTGAACTTCCGGCCGTCGATTTCGCCCACCGGTGTCACCTCGACCGCCGTTCCGGTCAGGAACACCTCGTCGGCCAAGGCCAGATCCTCGGGCACGATCGCCCGTTCCACCACCTTGATCCCGCGTTTCCTGGCCAGCGCCATCACGGTCTGGCGCGTGATGCCGTTCAGGAAACAGTCGGGTATGGGCGTGTGGAGCTCGCCCTTGATGACAAGGAACATGTTGGCGCCGGTGGCCTCGGCGACCCGGCCGCGGTAATCCAGCATCAGCGCGTCGTCGAAACCGGCGTCCTCGGCCGCGTGCTTGGAGAGCGTGCAGATCATGTAGAGGCCGGCCGCCTTGCTCTGGGTGGGCGCGGTGTCGGGCGCGGGACGGCGCCATTTGGCGGTCTGGAGCCGGATGCCGTTGGTCCGCGCTTCGGGTTTGAAATAGGCCGGCCAGGGCCAGGCCGCGACCGCCACATGGATGCGGTTCTTGCGTGCCGACACGGCCATCATCTCGCTGCCGCGCCAGGCCACGGGGCGGACGTAGCCGTTCTCGACCTTTTGCACCGCCACCGCATCGCGGGTCGCGGACTCGATCTGCTCCAGCGAATAGGGAATCTCGAAACCCAGGATGCGCGCCGACTGGAACAGCCGCTCGCTGTGCTCGCGCAATTTGAAGATCCGCCCCTGATAGACGCGCTCGCCTTCGAACACGCAGCTCCCGTAATGGAGCCCGTGGTTCAACACGTGCACCTTGGCCTCGCGCCACGGCACCAGCTTGCCGTTGAACCAGATCGAGCCGTCGCGATCGTCGTAGGGGATGATGGTCATTGCGGTTTTCCGTCGTTGCGGCGGTTTCTTGCCTAGCGCCCCGCTTCTTCCCGGCGCCAATCGCCCCTTCTTCCCGCCCGCTCCCTGCCGGGCGGCCGGCACGCGTTCATGACAGACATGCTCTTCGGCGGAGCTAGGCGCGTCCCGCCGTCATCGAGGGCATTGCACAAGGTATGCCTTCTGGGCCATATATGTCAACATGACTGACGTAAAAACCAGTGTCAATCCGCTCTTCCTGCGCGACGAGGAGCTGCGCCAGGGCATGGAGCTCCTGTTCTACGCCTACCGGGACTTCACCGCCGAGCCCGACGCGATCCTGGCCAAGTTGGGCTTCGGGCGCGCCCACCACCGGGTCATCTACTTCGTCGGGCGCAATCCGGGCATCACGGTCTCGGAGCTCTTGGCCATCCTGCGCATCACCAAGCAAAGCCTGTCCAGGGTCTTGCGGACCCTGGTGCGCGAAGGCTTCATCGTCCAGCGCCAGGGGACGCGCGACCGCCGCCAGCGGCTGCTCGAGCTGACCCAGAGCGGGGTGGAGCTGGAGCGCGAGCTGTCCCAGAACCAGCGCGAGCGCCTGGCGCGCGCCTACCGGCAGGCGGGCGCCGAGGCCGTGGAGGGCTTCCGCAAGTGCCTCCTCGGCATCATCAACGAGGAGGACCGGCGCAAGGTCGGCCGCCCGGTGACCGGCCGCGATACCGGTCCAACCGAGACATAGGACGCCACCGGGCCATCGGGACGCGGCCGCGCCGCCCCGGTATAATCGCGTCATGAGCGCCGAGATGGCCCACATTCTTGTCGTCGACGACGACACGCGGCTGCGCGACCTTCTGCGCAAATACCTGAGCGACGGGGGATTCCGGGTGACGACGGCGGCCAACGCGGCCGATGCGCGCCTCAAGCTCGCGAGCCTCGCCTTCGATCTCATCGTGCTCGACGTCATGATGCCCGGCGAATCCGGCCTCGATCTGACGCGTTCGCTGCGTAACACGAACCAGGTGCCGATCCTCCTGTTGACGGCGATGGGCCAGGCCCAGGATCGCGTCCGCGGACTCGAGTCCGGCGCCGACGACTATCTTCACAAGCCGTTCGAGCCCAGGGAGCTGGTGCTGAGAATCCAAAGCATTTTGCGCCGCGCGCCGCGCGAAAAGGTGGAAATGCGGTCGGTGCAGCTTGGCTCCTGCCGGTTCGATCCGGCGCGGGTCGAACTGACGCGGGGCGACAAACCCATCCGCCTCACCACGACCGAGGCCAATCTGCTCGCGGCCTTGTCCGAGACGCCGGGCAGCCCGGTCTCGCGCGAGGAGTTGGCGGACCGCTGCGCCATCGCCGGGGGCCTTCGCGCCGTGGACGTGCAGGTGACGCGGCTTCGCCGCAAGATCGAATCCGACCCGCGCCTGCCGCGCTACCTTCAGACCGTGCGCGGCAAGGGCTATGTGCTCAGGCCCGACTGAAGCGCGATGGCGGACGCCGTGGAAAAAATCGTGCCCATCCCGAGACACAGGCCGTCTTTGCTGAAACGGATTCTGCCGCGCAGCCTTCTCGGACGCTCCCTTCTCATCATCGTCACCCCGCTCATCCTGTTGCAGGTGATCTCCACCTACATCTTCTACGAGCGGCACTGGGACAACGTGTCGTGGCGCCTGTCCGCCGTGCTGGCCGGCGACATCGCCAGCATCATCGACGTCATCTCGATGCACGACGGCCCCAACGAGACGGCGATCTTCGAGATAGCGGGCCGCAACCTGGAGCTCCAGGTTGCGCTAGACCGCGGCGCGATCCTGGCCGATGCCGGCACGCCGAAGGCGAGCGGGCGCATCGAACAGACCCTGGCGCGGGCGCTCGACGCCTATGTGGACAAGCCCTACGTCATCGAGACGCGGGAAGCGACGAGCGAGGTCGACATACGGATCCAGCTTGCCCAAGGCGTGCTCGACGTGGTGGCGCCGCGCAAGCGTCTGTTCAGCTACACGACCTACGTCTTCGTCTTGTGGATGGTGGGAAGCTCGCTGGTGCTGTTCGCGGTCGCGACACTGTTCATGCGCAATCAGGTGCGTCCCATTCGGCGCCTGGCCGCCGCGGCCGAAAGCTTCGGCAAGGGACACGACGTTCCCGACTTCAAGCCCGAGGGCGCGGCCGAGGTGCGGATGGCGGCGGCCGCCTTCAACGTGATGCGCGCCCGAATCGAACGCCAGATCAGCCAGCGCACGGAGATGCTGGCCGGCGTCTCCCACGATCTGGGCACCGTGCTCACGCGCATGAAGCTGGCGCTCGCCATGCTGGCGGACTCGCCCGACACGGCGGCGCTTCGCGACGACGTCGCCGACATGGAGAAGATGGTCGAGGGCTACCTGGCCTTTGCCCGCGGCGAAGGCGCCGAGCCGGTCGAGGACACCGACGTCTCGGCCCTGATCGAGGAAGCGGCGGCGGGATTCAAGCATGGGCCGGCAAGCATGCGCTGGGAGTGTCCGCCGGGGCTGCGGATGGTGCTCAGGCCCCAATCCATGAAGCGCTGCCTCGTCAATCTCCTGTCCAATGCCGTGCGGTACGCCCGCAACGTCGCACTGGCAGCCGGGGTGCGCGACGGGGTGCTGGAAATCACAGTCGACGACGACGGCCCCGGCGTTCCCGACGACCAGCTCGAGGCCGTGTTCAAGCCGTTCTACCGGCTCGATGCGTCGCGCAACCTGGAAACCGGCGGCGCCGGGCTGGGGCTCACGATCGCACGCGATGCGGTTCACCGCCACGGCGGCGAAATCACCCTGTCGCGCTCACCGTTGGGTGGCCTGCGCGCCACGGTGCGTCTTCCGATCTAAAGCGGTATCCGGCCAGATTGAGCCGTTTGCGCCGGCGGCATTGTGCGGCGGGGGCTGGAGCGGGGCGAAGCGCGTAGCGGGGCCTATGGGCGGGCCGCGCCCGGACATAGGCGCGACGGTGCCGGGGGCGGGACGGTGCGGGCGCAAAAAAGAAAGGCCGCCCTGAAGGCAGCCTTTCCCGATCGTATCGACGCAACCGGTCTTGTCTATCGCGAACCGGGAGCGGTTGTTCTTTCGGTGCGCCGAGTTAGGCGGCAGCCGCCTTCTGGCTCACGATGCTCTTGACCTCATCGAGGCTGTCGGCGACGCGCTTGTTGATCACGCCGAAGGCACGGCTGTTCGACTTGGTCACCATCTCGCCCAGGTCCCACATATTGGCAAGGACCTTCTGGTAGACGGACTTGGCGAACTCCGCGTTCTTCACCGCGCGGTCTTCCATGCTGCCGGCAGACATCAGGTCGGTCACGGCGCCCGTGACGTCCTCGACGCTCTGGGTCACCATCTCGCCCTGGCGCCGCGCGATCTCCTGGATGCCCTCGAGGGCAACCTTGTTGGCGTTGGCAATCGCCTCGAGATTCTTGCGCTGGCTGGCGGCAAGGGCCTGAATATTGATGCTCGGGACCTTCATGCCCGAGAGAACTTTGGTCACGTCAACGTCGAAAACATTCGCTGTGGTCTTGGTCATGGCACTTACTCCTGTGGGTCGCGAAGAATGTTGCGGTGCACAATACATAAACCCGCCCCCATTCCCTGTCAATAATTTTTTTGCAGTGCAGCAAAAACCAGGGCCCGATCGGGGCTCCGAATATTATAGTCACGTTTTCAATATGTTACCGCAGTACTGGAAGGGCGGGCTGGCGGCCAACGCGAAAGCTGGCGGCTTTTATACCGCGCTGCACCATTCGAGTCTGGGCCCTGTGGCCGGGCCGGGTTGCCCGCCCCAGCGCTCCGGCCGGCGTGGTTAAAGCGTGGTTAAGGGTGGGCGAGGACCGATAAGCGAGCGGGTTTCAGCCGGCCAACTCGCGGGAGCGCTTGAGGGCGGCGGCAACCGCCCGTTCCATCAGCGCCTCCAGGCCGCCTTCCGCCATCAGCACTTCGAGTGCGGCCGCGGTGGTGCCCCCGGGGCTGGTGACGTTGCGCCGCAACTCGCCGGGCGGCGTCTCGGAGCGGGCCAGCATGGCGCCGCTGCCGGCCACCGTCGCCCGCGCCAGGCGGGCGGAAAGGTCGGCCGGCAATCCGGCCTTCTCGCCCGCCCGCGCCAGGCATTCGGCGAGCAGGAACACATAGGCCGGGCCGCTTCCGGAGACCGCGGTAACGGCGTCGATCAGCGCCTCGTCCTCGACCCAGGCGAAATCGCCCACGGCCGACAGCAGCCGTTCGCAAAGCGCCTTGGCCGGCGCCGACACGCCCGCGCCGGCGCAGGCCACCGTCATGCCCTCGCCGATGGAGGCCGGGGTGTTGGGCATGGCCCGGACGATCGCGGCCTTGGGCCCGAGAAGACGCGCCAGCGAGGCGATGGTGCGCCCGGCGGCAATCGAAACCACGACGGCGCCGGAGGCGGCATAGGGACGGTAGGCCGGGGCCACCTGCTCCATGGTCTGCGGCTTTACCGCGAGCACGACGGCGGACGGCGACAGGGATTTCGCGATCTCGTCGGGGCTTGCTACGGCGTGGGCGCCGAACTCGCTTTCGATGGCCCGGCGCAAGGCCGCATCGGGCTCGACCGCCGTGACCGAAAGGCCGAGATTCCGGGCCCGCCAGCCCTTCATCAAGGCCCCGCCCATCTTCCCGCAGCCGACGAGAAGGACGGCGGCGCCTGTTGCGGTCATGCCTCTCCGGCGGTCTCGATTACCGCGGCGTCGATGGCGTCCGACGCGCTCTTGCCGCCCCACAGCACGAACTGGAACGCGGGGTAGAAGCGCTCGCACTCGTTGAGCGCGATGTCCACCAGATCCTCGAGCTGTTCCACGCTGGCGCCCCGGCCGCCCCGAAACAGCATGGCGTGGCGGTAGGTGGGCAGCCCCTCGCCGCCGGCGAGGTCGAAATGGCCCAACCAGATGCGCTCGTTGATCATGGCCAGCAGCGGATAGACCTGGTCGCGCCGGCGATCGGCGACCTTCATGTCGTAGCTGCAGGAGAACTGCATGGCGCCGATGTCCTGCACCCAGCCGAAATGGAGGCGATAGTCGCACCAGTGGCCGGAGACTTCGGCGACCAAGTCGTTCTCGCCCGCCCGCTCGAACGGCCACTGGTTGGCGCCGATGATTTCCTCGATAAGGTCCAGCGGATTGGGCGGGGGTTCTTGGGTCTCGAAGGAAAGAGCGGACATCCTTGCCATTTCCCTCCTCTCCTGGACGAGGGGCCCCGGAACGCCGGGTCCCTATCAGCGCCTGCCCGATCGGTGCCCGAACGCCTAAAGATTACCGGCAGGGACCGAGATTTTGTGCGTCCGGGCGGCGTGAGTACTAGCCGCTGTACCGTGCCAGATTGCCCAGGGGCACGCAAGATGATTTGCCGCCGGCCTCCGGAGGCGGCGGCGGCACGAGATCGTGGCTACGAAGGGGCCGCGACGACGCGAATTATTCCGGCTTCGATTCGTGCTCGGAGCCCGGCTTGTGGGGCCGTTTGCGCTTCTCGGCGGCGGCCGCCTGCTCCAGCCGCTCCAGCCGGGCCGCCAGATCCTCCTGCTCGGAGCGCGCCTTGGCGGCCATCTCGCGGACGGCCTCGAACTCCTCGCGGGTCACGAGCTCGAGCCCGCCCATGGCGCGCTCGATCTGCTGGCGGACGATGGTCTCGACCTCCTCCTTGATCCGGGCCAGTGCGCCCATGGCGCCGCCGGTGACCCGGGCGATGTCGTCGAGAACGCGATTGTCGAACTGCATGCGGTCCTTCCGCAAAACGGGTTCGGCGGCGAAGCCGTGCCCGGAAAAAGAGGCCTTGCGGCCCCTCGCCTGGCCGTGCCTTGGGCAGGGCTTGCGACTATTATGGGCCGCACGGGGCCATAATGGCAACCGCGCCGCCTTGCGGCCTCTCCGCGCCCGACCCTATAAAGACGCCTTCCTGGTTCAACGGCAGCGTAGCATCACACTCATGATCGTGGTCACCGGCGGCGCCGGGTTCATCGGATCGAATCTCGTCGCCGCCCTGACCGAGCGCGGCGCGGGCGACGTGGTGGTCTGCGACTGGCTGGGCTGCGGCGAGAAATGGCAGAACCTGGCCAAGCACGAAATCTCCGACCTCGTCGCGCCCGAGGACCTGCTCGCCTTCCTCGACGCCCACGAGGGGCGCATCCAGGCCATATTCCATCTCGGCGCCATCACCTCGACGACCGAGGCCGACGTCGACCTTCTGATGCGGAACAACTTCGGCCTCTCCCGGTCGCTGTGGAACTGGTGCGCCAATGCGCGGGTGCGGTTCCTGTACGCTTCGTCGGCGGCCACCTACGGCGACGGCGGGCACGGATTCGACGACGACGGCTCGGTCGCGGCGCTCGCGCGCCTGAGGCCGCTCAACGCCTATGGCTGGAGCAAGCATCTGTTCGACCGCCGCGTCGCCCGGGCGGTCATGGCCGGGGGCACGCATCCGCCGCAATGGGCGGGGCTGAAGTTCTTCAACGTTTACGGGCCCAACGAGTATCACAAGGGGCCGATGAAAAGCGTCGTGGCGCAAGTGTACGCCGACATGGCCGCGGGCCTGCCCGCCACGCTGTTCCGCTCCCATCACCCCGATTACGCCGACGGAGGCCAGCTCCGCGATTTCGTCTGGGTCGGCGACTGCGTCCAGGTGATGCTGTGGCTCCTCGACAACCGCGAGGTGAGCGGTCTTTTCAATCTCGGCACCGGTGCGGCGCGCAGCTTCAAGGATCTGGCCACCGCCGTCGCCCACGCCATCGGGCGCGAGGCCGACATCCGCTACATCGACATCCCGAACGAGATCCGCGCCCGCTACCAATATTTCACGCAGGCCTCCATGACGCGGCTCCACGCCGCCGGCTACACGGCACCGTTCACCTCGCTTGAGCACGGCATCACCCGCTACGTCCGCGACTACCTCGCCACCCCCGACCCTTACCGATGACCCGACCGACGCGCCGTTCCGAACGAACAATGTCCTCGATCCCGGTCCCGCGCCGGGCATCCACGCGCCCATGACGCCCATCGCCACAGCCGCCGCCCCCGTGATCCTGGCCATCGTCTTTCCCGACATCGACCCGGTCGCGGTGCACATCGGCCCGCTCGCGATCCGCTGGTACGCGCTCGCCTACATCACCGGCTTCCTGCTCGGCTGGCGCTATTGCCTGCGGCTCTCCGACCGGACCAAGGGCCTGCTCACGCGGGTGCAGATCGACGACTTCCTGTTCTGGGTGATCGTGGCGGTGATCCTGGGCGGGCGGCTCGGCTACGTGCTGGTCTACAACCCCGGCTTCTATTTCGCCAATCCGCTCGAGATCTTCGCCGTCTGGCGCGGGGGCATGTCGTTCCACGGCGGATTCCTCGGGGTGCTGGCGGCGATGTATCTGTACGCCAGGCAGCACAAGGTTCCCTTCCTCGCTCTGTCCGATCTGGTGGCTCCGGTGACCCCGATCGGCCTGTTCTTCGGCCGCATCGCCAATTTCATCAACGGCGAGCTCTATGGCCGCGCGACCGACGTCCCCTGGGGCGTGGTGTTCCCCGGCGCCGGTCCCGACCCGCGGCACCCGAGCCAGCTTTACGAGGCGGGGCTCGAAGGGGTGTTGCTGTTCGTGCTGTTATGGGTTCTTGCGGTGCCGCTCCGCGGACTGGAGCGCCGCGGCCTTCTGACCGGCGCGTTCCTGGCCGGATACGGCGTATCGCGGGTCGTCGCCGAGTTGTTCCGCCAGCCCGACGTGCAGATCGGCTTCATCGCGGGTTACCTCACCATGGGGGAGATTCTCTCGGTGCCCTTGGTGATCGCCGGCGCCTGGCTCCTGTGGCGGGTGCTGAAGCCCGCGCCATGACGCCGCTCGCGGCCCGGCTCGCCGGCCGCATGAGGGAGGCCGGCCCCATCCCGCTCGCCGAGTTCATGGCGGCCGCGCTTGGCGACCCGGACCACGGCTATTACGCTACCCGCGACCCGCTGGGCCGTGGCGGCGACTTCATCACCGCGCCCGAAGTGTCGCAGATGATGGGCGAGATGATCGCCGCGTGGTGCGTCTTCCTGTTCGAGGCCATGGGCGCACCCTCGCGCCTTGCCCTCGTCGAGCTCGGACCCGGCCGCGGCACGCTGATGGCCGATCTGTTGCGCACGGCCCGCATCCGGCCCCGGTTCCTCCGCTCCCTCGACGTCCGGCTGGTCGAGACCAGCCCGGTTCTGCGCCGCGCCCAGGAGGCCGCGCTGTCCGGGCACGCCGCGCGCTGGCACCGCGATTTCGCCGAGGCGACCGAGGCCTGCGGTTCGTGCCCCGCCATCGTCATCGCCAACGAATTCTTCGACGCGCTTCCCATCCATCAGCTGGTGCGGACCCCGTCGGGCTGGCGCGAGCGGCTGGTGGAGTCCGCGCCCGAAGCCGGCGCCGGTTTCCGTTTCGTGACCGCGCGTCTCGAGACGCCGCTTGCGCGCCTCGTCCCGGCCGAGCTCTTGGATGCGCCGGAAGGAAGCGTGTTCGAGATTGGCGTCGAGGCCCGCGCCCTTGCGCACGCAATCGCGGCCCAAATCGTCTCAAGAGGCGGCGCGGCCTTGATCGTCGATTACGGGCATCTTCGCTCCGGCCTCGGCGAGACGCTCCAGGCCGTGCGCGGCCACGCTTTCTCCGACCCGCTCGCCGACCCCGGCGAGGCCGACGTCACGGCCCACGTGGATTTCGCCGCGCTCGCTGAATCGGCGCGCGCCGCCGGCGCCTACGACTACGGCCCGGTGACGCAACGCGCGTTCCTCGCCGGCCTCGGCATCGAGCAGCGGACGGCAACGCTTCGCGCCGCCAATCCGGCGCGCGCCAACGAGATCGACGCCGGGCTTAAGCGCTTGATCGGCGGCGACGCCATGGGCACGCTGTTCAAGGTCCTGGCGCTCGCGGACCCGGGGCTGCCGGCGCCGCCGGGGTTCGCCCGAGGAGACATCGGCTGATCACGCTCGGCATCCTGAACGACATCAACGCGGTGCGGCACGGTTTCTTCACCCGCGAGGGAGGCGTGAGCGAAGGGCTGTTTGCATCCCTCAACGTCAGCTTCGGTTCCGGCGACGACCCGGCTCGGGTGGCGCGCAACCGGGCGATCGCGATGGGGCGGCTCGATCTGCCGCCGACCGCGCTGGTCACCGCCTATCAGGTGCACGGCCGCGAGGTCGCGATCGTCGAGAAGCCGTGGCGGCGCGAGGACTCGCCCAAGGCCGACGCGCTGGTGACGACGAGGCCGGGGATCGCGCTCGGGGTGCTGACCGCCGACTGCGTGCCCTTGCTGCTGGCCGATCCCAGGGCCGGCGTCGTCGCCGCGATGCACGCGGGCTGGCGGGGCGCGTGCGTCGGGGTCGTGGCCGCGGCGGTGGAGGCCATGTGCCGTCTGGGGGCGACTCCGGACTCCATCGTCGCCGGAATCGGGCCCTCGATCGCGTACCGGTCCTACGAGGTGGGGCCGGAGTTCCCGGAGCTCGTGCTGGGTCGGCCGCTCGATCCCGGCTGGCGCGAAAACGACGCGCCCGGCGACGACGACCTGTTCGCACCGTCCAAGCGCCGGGGCCATTACCTGTTCGATCTGGCCGGCTTCGTGGCCCGGCGGCTGGCGAGGACCGGCGTCGTCCGCAGCGGCCGGGTTCCCGCCGACACCTTCGCCGACGAGGAGCGGTTCTTCAGCTACCGCCGCGCCACGCTCCGCGGCGAGCCCGATTACGGCCGCTCGCTGTCCGCGATCGTGCTCGTCCCGTAGCCTCTGGGCGCGGCGGGCGGGCCTGTCCCGGAGACCGGCCCGACCCGTCCAAAGGCCGGAAATCCGCCCTTTTTGGGCTTCCGTTCCCGGGGCGCTTCGGCGTTTACAGGCCGAAGCCTGCCTGTTAAAGTCCGCGCCGTCGCGCCGGGGGTGCGCGGATCTTAATCGCCGGCTTCGAACAGATCGACAGGGCGGCGTCCAGGCGGGCGCCGCGGCACGGACGACGTGATATGAAGGTCGACGTGGCATGAAAGTCATCGCCTGCAACAGCAACCGTCCCCTGGCCGAGGCCATCTGCGGCTATCTCGGGTTGGCCGAAACCAACGCCGCCGTGCGCCGGTTCTCGGACATGGAGGTATTCGTCGAGATCCTGGAGAACGTCCGCGGCGAGGACGTGTTCGTCGTCCAGTCCACCTCGTTCCCGGCCAACGACAACCTGATGGAGCTGCTGGTCTCGCTCGACGCCCTGAAGCGCGGCTCGGCACGGCGCGCCACCGCGGTCATCCCCTATTACGGCTACGCCCGCCAGGACCGCAAATCGGGGCCGCGCACGCCGATCTCGGCCAAGCTGGTGGCCAACCTGATCACCGCCGCCGGCGCGAGCCGGGTTTTGACGCTCGATCTGCACGCGGGCCAGATTCAGGGATTCTTCGACATCCCGACCGACAATCTTTTTTGCGCCCCGGTATTCGAGAAGGACATCCACGACAACTTCAACGGATCGGACCTGGTGATCGTGTCGCCGGACGTGGGCGGCGTGGTGCGGGCCCGCGGCATGGGCAAGCGGCTTGACGCCGAGCTTGCGATCATCGATAAGCGCCGCGAGCATGCCGGCGTCTCCGAGGTCATGAACCTGATCGGCGACGTCCGGGGGCGCACCTGCATTCTTTTGGACGATATCGTCGATTCCGCCGGGACGCTGTGCAACGCCGCGGTAGCGCTGATGGAAGCGGGCGCGGAGTCGGTGTCCGCCTATGTGACCCACGGCGTGCTTTCGGGCGGCGCAGTGGCGCGGGTGATCGCCTCGCCGCTGAAGACATTGGTGATTACGGACAGCATCCTGGCGACAGACGCGGTCAAGGCCGCGCACAATATCCGGGTGCTTCCCATCGCGTCGCTCTTGGGCGAGGCGATGCGGCGTATCAACGAGGAACGATCGGTTTCGAGCCTGTTCGATTGAACGGGCATCGGATGTGCGCCGGCACCCCTGGAGGCCGGCGCAGGGTACGGGGCGGGCGCGAGGCGCCGGCCCGAATGAGGAAAGGAGAACGACGATGGCCGAGACCAGTGTGATCGAGGCGCAGGTGCGCGCGCGGGCCGGAAAGGGGGCCGCCCGGGCCGCACGACGCGCCGGATCCGTCCCCGGAGTGATATACGGCGACAAGAAGGATCCCGTCATGATCAGCATCGACGGAATGCTGTTCACGCAGGAACTGCACAAGCCCGGATTCTTCGCCCGCCAATACGACATCGAGGTCGGCGGCGAGAAGCACCACGTGCTGCCGCGCGACGTGCAGTTCCATCCTGTGACCGACAAGCCGATCCATGTGGATTTCCTGCGGGTCGGCGCCGATACGCAGATTCGCATGAACGTGCCGGTCGTGTTCGAGAACGAGGCCGCCTCGCCGGGCCTGAAGCGCGGCGGTGTGCTCAACATCGTGCGCCACACGATCGAGGTCATTTGCACGGTCGCGAACATCCCGGAGCGCTTCCGCGTCGATCTGACCGGGCTCGACATCGGCGATTCGGTCCACATCAGCCACGTGACTCTTCCGCCGGGCGTGAGGCCGACCATCGCCGACCGCGATTTCACCGTCGCGAGCGTCGCGGCGCCCACGATCGTCGCGGTCGAAGAGGTGGCCGCAGCCGCGGCGGCGGTGCCGACCGAAGGCGAGGCCGTGGAGGTTCCTGCGACCGAGCAAAAGGTACCGCCCACCGAGGAAAAGACCTAAGCGGCGCGGGCCGAGGCCGCGATGCTGCTGCTCGTGGGGCTCGGAAACCCGGGCCCCTCCCATGCACGCAATCGGCACAATGTCGGGTTCATGGCGCTGGACAGGATCGTCCAGCGCCATTCCTTCGGGCCGATGCGCGACCGGTTCCACGCTCAATCCCGCGAGGGTTCGGTCGGCGACCACCGCGCGCTCGCGCTCAAGCCCCAGACCTACATGAATCTGTCGGGCCGCGCGGTGGCCGCGGCCATGCGGTTCTACAAGGTGCAGCCTGCGGACGTGTTCGTGCTCCACGACGAGATCGATCTTTCGCCCGGCAAGGTGCGCGCCAAGTGCGGCGGCGGCACGGCCGGCCATAACGGGCTGCGCAGCATCGAGGATTACATCGGGCCGGAATTCTGGCGGGTGCGGATCGGCGTCGGCCGTCCGGAGGGCGAGCGGGACGCGGCCGGCTACGTGCTTCAGAACTTCGGCGCCGAGGACAAGGTGTGGCTGGACCCGGTGCTGGAGGCGATCGCCCTGAGCCTGCCCCTGCTTTTGGCCGGCGCGGCGCCGCGGTTCATGAACGACGTGGCGCGGATGACCGCGCCGCCCAAGCCGAAGCGCCCGAAACCAGCCCCCGGCGCCGATGCCGGCGCCAATACCGGCGCCAATACCGGCGAAGGCAAGGCCGCCCCAGACCCCGATACCGGCAAGGACGGCGATGGGGTTTAACTGCGGCATCGTCGGCCTTCCCAATGTCGGGAAGTCGACGCTCTTCAACGCGCTCACCGCCACCGCTGCGGCGGAAGCCGCGAACTATCCCTTCTGCACCATCGAGCCCAATGTGGGGCGCGTCGGCGTGCCCGACCCCAGGCTCGACGTGCTGGCGAAGCTCGCCAAGTCGGCCAAGATCGTCCCCACGCAGCTCGAATTCGTGGACATCGCCGGGCTCGTGCGCGGCGCCAGCAAGGGCGAAGGGCTGGGCAATCAGTTCCTCGGCAACATTCGCGAGGTGGACGCCATCGTCCACGTGCTGCGCTGCTTCGAGGACACGGACGTGGTCCACGTCGAAGGATCGGTCGATCCGCTGCGCGACGCCGAGACCGTCGAGACGGAGCTGATGCTGGCCGACCTCGAGTCGCTGGAGCGCCGCGTCGACGCTTGGACCAAGAAGGCGCGGGGCGGCGACAAGGAGGCCAAGGCGATGGTCGATCTCGGCGAACGGGCGCTCTCCGCGCTGCGGGCGGGCAAGCCGGCGCGCACGGTCGCGGTTGCGGCCGAAGAGGCGCCCTTGTTCCGGCAACTCCAGCTGCTCACGGCCAAGCCGGTGCTTTACGTGTGCAACGTCGAGGAACGGTCCGCGGCCGCGGGCAACGCCTTCTCGGCGGCGGTGGAAAAGCGCGCCAAGAGCGAGGGCGCCGGGGCCGTGGTCATCTCGGCCGCGATCGAGGCCGAGGTGGCGCAGCTTTCGGGCGAGGACGACAAGCAGGAGTTCCTGGCCTCCCTCGGGCTCGAGGAGGCGGGCCTGGCGCGCGTCATCCGCGCCGGCTACCGGCTCCTCGACCTCATCACCTTCTTCACCGCCGGTCCCAAGGAGACCCGCGCCTGGACGATCCAGCGCGGCGCCAAGGCGCCGGCGGCCGCCGGCGTCATCCACACCGATTTCCAGCGCGGGTTCATCTGCGCCGAGGTCATCGCCTACGACGACTATGTCGCCTGCGGCGGCGAACAAGGCGC
>JBAVNO010000380.1:0-3301 GCA_049691095.1 Alphaproteobacteria bacterium
GGCGGCGTGCGCTTCGGCGGCACCATCACCGTCGAATCCGCCTTCGAGATGGGCTTCGACCACGTCGCGCTGTGCGCCGGGGCGGGGCGGCCCACCTTCGTCGCCATGCCCAACGCGCTGGCGCGCGGCGTGCGCCAGGCCTCCGATTTCCTGATGGCGCTGCAGCTCACCGGCGCCGCGCGCACCGATTCGCTCGCCAATCTCCAGCTTCGCCTGCCGGTGGTGGTCATCGGCGGCGGCCTCACCGCCATCGACACGTCGACCGAGGCCCTGGCCTATTACCCGGTGCAGGTGGAGAAATTCCTCGCCCGCTACGAGGCGCTGGCGGCCGAACGGGGCGAAACCCAGGTGCGCACGGGCTTCTCGGCCGAAGACAACACCATCGCCGACGAGTTCCTGGCCCACGCCAGGGCAATCCGGGCCGAGCGCGCGGCGGCCGGGCGCGAGGGGCGCCCGCCCCGCATCCTCGAGCTGCTGAACGGCTGGGGCGGCTCGACCATGGTCTATCGCCGCCGCCTCATCGACTCGCCGAGCTACACTCTCAACCACGAGGAAGTCGGCAAGGCGCTGGAGGAAGGCATCCGCATCGCCGAGATGCTTTCGCCCGTCGGCGTCGAGGTGGACGAGCACGGGCACGCCGCCCGCCTGCGCCTCGCGCGCAAGGACGTGAACGAGGAAGGCCATCTCATCGACACCGGCGACGTGGTGAGCATCCCGGCGCGAAGCATATTGATCGCGGCCGGCACCCAGCCCAACACGGTGCTGGGCCGCGAGGACCCGGCTCACACCGCGCTCGACGGCAAGTACTTCCGCGCCGTGGACGAGACCGGCAAGCCGGTCAAGCCGGAGCGGATCGCCAAGCCGAAGACCCCCCAGGTCGTGACCGAACTGCGCCCAGACGGCCGCGCCATCAGCTTCTTCGGCGATCTGCACCCGTCCTTCGCCGGCAACGTGGTGAAGGCCATGGCGAGCGCCAAGCAGGGCTACCCGGTGGTGAGCCGGCTGCTGGCCCGGCGCGCGCCCACGGACGTGTCGGCCGAGGCGTTGACGCGGCGTCTCAACGACGAACTCCGCGCCACGGTCAAGGAGGTGGTGCGCCTGACGCCCACCATCGTCGAGGTGGTGGTGCGCGCGCCCATGGCGGCCCGCATGTTCCGCCCCGGCCAGTTCTACCGCTTGCAGAACTTCGAGAGCCTGGCGCCCAAGACGCTCGGCACCACGCTCGCCATGGAGGGCCTTGCGCTCACCGGCGCGTGGGTCGACCGCGAGGCCGGGCTGGTGTCGGTGATCGTGCTCGAGATGGGCGGGTCGTCCGATTTGTGCGCGCTGCTCAAGCCCGGCGAGCCGGTGATCCTGATGGGCCCGACCGGCACCCCGACCGAGACCCCGGGCGGGGAGACGGTTCTGCTCGCCGGCGGCGGACTCGGCAACGCGGTCCTGTTCTCGATCGCCCAGGCGCTGCGCGAGGCCGGCTCGCGGGTGGTCTATTTCGCCGGCTACAAGAGGATGATCGACCGCTACAAGGTCGAGCAGATCGAGGCCGCCGCGGACGTGGTGGTGTGGTGCTGCGACGAAGGACCGGGGTTCGAGCCCGACCGGCCCCAGGACAAGAGCTTCGTCGGCAACATCGTGCAGGCCATGGTCGCCTATGGAACGGGCGGGCTGGGCGCGCCGCCCATCCCCTTGGGCGACGTGAACCGCGTGATCGCCATCGGGTCGGACGCCATGATGGCGGCGGTGGCCCGCGCCCGCCACGCCGAGCTCAAGGATCTCATCCCGCCCGGTCACGTGGCGATCGGGAGCATCAACTCGCCGATGCAATGCATGATGAAGGAAATCTGCGCCCAGTGCCTGCAGCCCCACCGCAATCCCTTGACCGGCGAGGAAACGGTGGTGTTCAGCTGCTTCAACCAGGACCAGCCGCTGGACTGGGTCGATTTCCGCGCCTTGCGCGCGCGGCTGGCCCAGAACTCGGTGCAGGAAAAACTTACACGTCTCTGGATCGACCGCTGCCTCACCCGTCTCGACGTGCGAGCGATGGCGGGCTGACTGCCCGCAAGTTTCCTCCGCAGGGCTGGCCATACTTGGGTCCGCTTGACTCGGCCCGTACCCGCGCGCTTACATCGGCGCTCGCCGCGCGATCGAGGACGCGGCCCATGATCGACACGAAACAGGGAGAATGAGGATGAAGTTCAGGCCGCTTCACGACCGCGTGCTGGTGCGCCGGCTCGAAGGTGAGGAGAAGACCAAGGGCGGGATCATCATCCCCGACACGGTCAAGGAAAAGCCCATGCAGGGCGAGGTCATCGCCGTCGGCCCCGGGGCCCGCGGCGAGGACGGCAAGATCCATCCCCTCGACGTCAAGAAGGGCGACCGCATCCTGTTCGGGAAATGGTCGGGCACCGAGGTGAAGATGGACGGCGAGGACCTCCTCATCATGAAGGAGTCCGACATCATGGGCATCATCCAGAAGTGAGCGGCCGGAAAGGCCCGCGCCGACGTCACGAAATCCAAAGCCCGAAACCCGAAGGGGCCGCGATCCGCGGCCCCTTTCGGTTTGGTGCGGGCGTCCGCGAGACCCTAATCGGCGAATTTATTATTTGGCGTCCGAGGGAGATCGGTTTGGGACGCAGGATCCGACCCCGCACAGGGGCAGGATGGACTGAGTGCGCCGTCGCAGCACCGCGCCCGTGAACCGCCGCAGCCACACACGCCACGGTGATGAGAGCAACACCCGCGACGTTCGATCTCGTCGCGTGCCGCGATATCGCCAATAGCGGCCTCGCACAGAACGCTCATGGGAAATGGCCGCGCTTCGGGCTCCGCCGCCAACGATGGGAAGCCTGATATCACGATCAGTATTGCGAGGAGGGCCGCCGACCTGTTGAACTTCATCGCCTGTATCCTCCGAGACCGTCCGAGATGCAAACATGCGCAACAACCTCTCGCGGCCTCCGGCCGAGGACATCCTGTCGCCGCCCCATGTCCCGCCGATCCGTTCACGGGCGGATATTCGGGGTATGACAACCGAGAGTTGTGTTCCGGAGAATAACGCAATCGGCACGGCGTATGCCAGATGCGACCGTTAACGTGCGATGGATCGGTTTGGACGGTAGGTGCGGGTCGGCACCCGTCTTCTTTACATCGTCAGGTGGCGGGCCCGCGCCCCGCGCTCGATGGCGGCCGCGGCCAAGCGGTCGATATTGAGCTCGTAGCGGATCATCTCCAGGAGCCGCAGCGTCTCGTCGGGAATGTGGAGGTCGGACGCCGCCACGTCGCACGCCACGGCATAGGCGGTCTC
>JBAVNO010000381.1:0-2089 GCA_049691095.1 Alphaproteobacteria bacterium
ATCCTTGACCATTGTTCAACAAGCTGGTCGGTAGATGAAACGCTTTCCGTTACTAATGAGCCTAATGTGCTGGGCGATGTTACTATTCAGTGGTGTATGATTACCGAAAGTCTCAACTGCTCGGTTCACGAAAAGGGCTGCCATGGCTACGGTTCTTTGGATCGCGGCGGCTGGGGCAACGGATACAGCTTTCATCATAATCTTTATGCCAATCATAAAGGCCGAAATCCTTTCTCAGGCAATTATAACAGTTTTGCCATAGACCCCTGCGGTTTGATTTTTGATTTCCGTAATAATGTCGTCTATAACTGGGGCAGCTACGCAGGGCACAATCCCGACCCTAATAGCATCACGAAAATGAACTATGTCGGCAATTACTACATAAAGGGCGCTGATTCCACCAGCAATTACGCTTTCTGGCAGCAATCAACTAACCTTTACAACAGGGCGTATTTCAGCGATAACTGGATGAACGGCGATTGTCCGAACGACCCGTGGAGTTTAGTCAGATTTGATGGTTATACCGAGGCGCAGAAAGCCGCGTATAAGCTGTCAAGTCCTGTTCCTGTTCCTCCGGTACAGACGGATGATGCGATAACAGCTTACGCGATGGTTTTAACCGATGTCGGCGCGACATTTCCAATTCGTGATGCGGTCGATACCCGTGTCATAAATGATGTGATAAATGGAACAGGCCGGATTATTGATTGTGTAGATGGTAACAATTATTATTTTCCGACAGGATATGCCCAGGCAGGAACAACAAATACGATTACTCTGACGGCTGATGCTTCAACTTATGATAACTGTTATAAGGGATGGACAATTGAAATACTGGCGGGTACGGGTGCAGGACAAGTGAGATACATAAGCAGCTATTCAGGTGTTACAAAAGTTGCGACTGTATCGGTAAATTGGAATATTATTCCTGACGCGACTTCTATGTACGGCAGAATTGTAGATTGCACGAAAAACGCCGGCGGTTATCCTGTGTTAGTGTCTGGTACGCCGCCTGTGGACAGCGACCACGATGGGATGCCGGATGAATGGGAATTGGCTGTTTGCCTTGACCCTAATAACGTCAACGACGGCAGAAGCGACCGCGACGGTGATGGCTATACTAATGTAGAGGAGTATCTAAACTGGCTGCCGCTCGGCAGGTCTGCAGCGACTACGACAGACCTTAATTGCGACGGCAGAGTTAATTTCCGTGATTTTTCTGAACTTTTAAGTCACTGGCTAAGTGCTTATGGAAGCGAAGGTTATGATGAAAAATATGATTTTGGGCATAATAATATAGTATCAATGGATGATTTGTTTTATATTGCTCAGGATTGGCTGACGGCAGGACAGGAATATTAATTTTCACAGAAAGGGATTTGTGATGAGAATGAATATATTTAAAATAAGACTATCGCTTATTTTATTTTTATTTCTGTCTTGTGCGGCTTATGCCGGTCAGGATAGTAATGCACCGTGGCAGGCGGATGAAAAGCTGACCGGTCTGGCGAAACTTTTTGAAGCCGGAACAGTTCGACAGATTATAGTGGACATAAACGGCAGCGGCGATTTTAATTCGATACAGCAGGCGATAGATTCAATTCCACAGGATAATAATGAAAGAGTAGTTGTGCTGATAAAGCCGGGTTTTTATAAACAGCGAGTTATAATACCCAAAAGCAAATCTTTTATTACCTTACGCGGCACTGACCCTTATAATACGATTATCAGCTATGACCTTAACGCGCAAATGATGAGGCCTGACGGTTTGAGGACATACGGTGCTGATTGTGCTACAGTTGTAGTCAGAGATGCCGCTAATATTATCCTCGAAAATCTTACTATTGAAAATACATTCGGTCCGCATCCTCAGGCACAGGCCGTCAAGCTGGCCTCTGACCGGGCTATCGTTGTTAACTGCCGTTTCTTAGGCGGACAGGATACGCTGATGACCCATTCAGGCAGGCAATATTATTTGAATACCTATATTGAAGGCGGGACTGATTTTATTTATGGTCACGCACAGGCCGTATTTGAAAATTGCCTGATTCACTCGAATGAAAGCAGCCATATTACCGCTCACGCCGCT
>JBAVNO010000382.1:0-12159 GCA_049691095.1 Alphaproteobacteria bacterium
CGACCACGACCGATGCGCCGGCCGCGCGGCCGCGTGGACCCAGGAAGGTCGCGGCCAAGTCCGCGCATGCGCCTGCTCCGGCCCGGCGGCAAGCCCATGCGGAGGAATCGGCATCGAGTCCGGCACCGTCCTTCGTCACCCCCATCACCACCGATCCGCCGGCATCGAATCCGGCCGTGACGGCGGCCGCGCCGCCCGCGGGTAAGGCGGCGGAATCCGCGCCGGTGGTGACCGGGTATTCGGACGATGCCGCCACTCATGGGCACGGGACATCCACCGCCCCAGCCTCGCAGAATCCGGCCCAAGGTCCGGCACAAAGTCCGGCCCAGGGTCCGGCCCAGGGTGCACCCAAGACCGCCGCCAAGACGGAGCCCCAATCCGATGATCTCGCGGAGTTGCCATCCGAGGCGCCCAGTTCCGAACTCGGCACGGCATCGGGCCCCGAGCCCGCGGATGCCGGCGCCTCCGCGGCTCATGCCGGTTCGATCGGTCACTTGAGGGCGACGATTTCCGGGGCCGGGTCTTCCAATTGGGACACGGACATCGGCCATGATTTCCGGTCCAAGCGGACGGCGCTCGGGTCCGAAACCCCGCGCGCGCCCTCACCCTAAATACCGCTCGACAACGTACCGCTTCACGAACGGGCGTCGTACCCGCGCCGCGCGGGTGCGGCCCATGTCGGGCAAAGTCTCGGGGTTAGCACCGAAAGGCTGTTTGCGGCGCCGACGTTTCCGACAGCCCGGTTCGCGTCCGCCGGCGATGCCTTAAGTCCCCATGCGGGCAATACCTTGCCTCCCATCCTTGAGATGCCGTTCCAGCCGGCCCTTGCCTGGACCGGCTGCCGTCGGCGCGAAGCGCGGCCGATCCCGCCTCCGGGCAAAAAATTCGCGGACAGCGTGCGCGCGAACGAACGGGCACGGGAGGGAACAAACGCGCCCATGGCCGGACCGCGAAATTGCACTATAATTCCGTGTAATAGGCAGAGGCCGACACCCGCACGTCCACAGTCAGCGCGGCCAGCCACAACCCGCGGTTCCTTTTCCGCCATGACGTTCGGGGGAGTTCAAAGGCCATGACCGACAGTTCCGAAACCGCCGACAAAAGACGCCAAGTTTGGATCCGCGGCCTGTTCATGCTGCTGTTCATGTTGTTCTACCATGTGGCCGAGATCGTGGGCTTCGCCGTGGTGTTGTTCCAGTTCGTGCATGTGCTGGTGGCCGGCCGAACGAACGCGCAGGCCTTGTCGCTGGGGGAAGGTTTGGCCCAGTACTACAAGCAGATCGTGCGCTACCTTACGTTCAATTCGGAGGACAGGCCGTTCCCGTTCGGCGACTGGCCCACGGGGCCCGCCGAACCCTCGCCGCTGGATCCCTCGATTTAGGTCCGGCGATTTAGGTCCGGCGATTTAGGTCCGGCGATTTAGGTCCGGCGATTTAGGTCCGGGTCTCGATACGGCTTGCGTTACGCCCGGCGCCGCGGGGCGGTAACGGTGTTCAAGTTTCGTTGAGCGGCGGGGTATAATACCATTCGTTACCGGACCGGGCGGTGGGCGGGTACTCCCGCGGCCCGGCATCACGCTCGCCGGCATGGAGCAAGGAGGTGGTCATGTTGCGGTCCAGTGTCGTTGTCATGGCTGTTGCGGTGGCGCTCTCGGGTTGCGGAACCACGAAGGAAGATCGCGCCGTCAGCGGTGCGGGAATCGGGGCCGGCGCCGGCGCCGTAGTGGGCGCCGTAACCGGTCTCACGGTGGTGGAAGGCGCGTTGATCGGGGCCGCCGTGGGCGGCGTCACCGGGCTCGCCACCGACGAAAGCCAGGTCAATCTCGGCAAGCCGGTGTGGAAAGGGGATGCGGGCGCCGGCGGTTCGGCGCCGACGACGGCCCAGCAGCCGTCTTCGGCCCAGAACGCCGGTCCCAACCAGCAGACCGCCTATGCGACCCCGGCCGATTCCGACACCATCCGGAGCATCCAGTCCGGCTTGGTCAAGCTCGGCTTCGACCCGGGGCCGGTGGACGGCGTCGCGGGCAGCAAGACCCGCAGCGCCATCCGCGCCTACCAGCAGCAGAACGGGCTTGCGCCCGACGGTCTGCCGAGCGCCGATCTCGCCGCCCACATTCAGCAGAAGGTGGCTGCGAAATAGAGCTTTGCGCCGGCCGTGGCCGGCCCGAGGAATCGAAAACTCCGCGAACACCCGCCGACGCGTCGAGCGGTGGTACAAGATACGCAAAAGGAACGGGCCGCCAGGGAACTGGCGGCCCGTTTTGTGATCAAGCCGGTTTTCTTAACAAGAGCGTGGCGGTGTTATTTCTTCTTGCACTCGGCCTTGTCCTTGTTCTCTTTCTTCGTGCAATCCACCTTCGGCGCATCAGCGGCGAACGCGCTATGGGTCGGAAACGTCGCGGCGCCAACGCCAAGCAGGAACGCGGTGGCGAAGACGGACAGAAGAACCTTCTTCATATGTTGAAGACTCCCAACAGGGTTGCGATGGCGCACATAGTTGTCTGGCCCCCAATCCGCCCGCAAGTTAACTCGCTGTAATGTTGCGGCCCATGTCCGAAACGGCAAGAAACCGGTCCCGCTAATACTTGACGGATCATGAATTTGACCTGGATCAAGGCGAATGAAACGCCCGGCTCGCGCCATCTTTGCCCCACGAACACACGAAGTGAGGTGCTGTCATGACGGACGGTAACATGGCGTATCTCGCCCTAGTCGTCGTTGCATTCATCGCGAACATGGCGACCCTTGCCCTTGCCTGGGCTTCCACGGCCAACCCATGGCGTCCGATGGGTTCGGCGATCCTACCGACGGTGACCTCAGGCCTGCCGCCGGTCTCCGGGCGTAGGCATGCTCCCGCGCAGGGACTCAGTCGGAATTGCCGGTGGCGCGGCTGCTCAGCAGCCGGGTGGGGAAGCCGGCGGCCGTAATCCTCTCCGTGACCTCCCGCGCGTGCTCCGGGCTACGGGTTTCGATCGTCAGGTCGAGCTCGGCGTGCTTGATCGGCACGTCGGAAAAGAGCCGCTGGTGGGAGAGCTCGACGACGTTGGCGCCGGACTTGGCGATCACTTCGGCCACCTTCTGAAGCGCGCCCGGCTGGTCCAGCAGCTCGACCCGGAGCCGGATCAAGCGGCCGCTGCGCACCAGACCCCGCAGCAGGATCGAGCTCAGGATCCGCGAGTCGATGTTTCCGCCCGAGATCACCAGGCCGACCTTCCGGCCCTCGAATCGCTCGCGGTTGGCCTCGAGCGCGGCCAACGGCACCGCGCCCGCGCCCTCGGCCAGGAGCTTCTCTCCGATGAGGAGCGTCTCCACCGCTCGCTCGATCCCCTCCTCGTCGACCAGCAGCACGTCCGCCACCTGCTCGCGGATCACCGGCTGGGTCAGTTTGCCCGGATATTTGACGGCGATGCCGTCGGCGAGCGTGCTGCCGCCGCTCTTCAATTCAATCCCGTGGAGGGCGCAGTGCATCGCCGGGAATGACGCGGCCTCGACGCCGTAGATGGCGATATCGGGCTTGATGTGCTTGGCGGCGATGGCGATTCCGGCGATCAGGCCCCCGCCGCCCAGGGGGACGATGAGAGTGTCGAGCCCCGGCTCCGCCGCCAGCATTTCCAGGCCGACGGTGCCCTGGCCGGCGATGATGGCGGGATCGTCATAGGCGGGGATGAACGCCAGCCCCTGCCCCTTGGCGGTGGCGATCGCGAATTCGGTGGCCTCGGCCATGGTTTCGCCCTGGCTGACGATTCGCGGGCCGAAGCGCCGCGTGTGCTCGACCTTGGTGAAGGGCGTCGTCACCGGCATGACGATGGTGGCGGGGATGCCGAGCCGCCGCGCGTGGTGCGCGACGCCCTGGGCGTGATTCCCGGTCGAGGCGGCGATCACGCCGGCCTTGCGCTCGTCCGCGCTGAGACGGTCGAGCTTCACGAAGGCCCCGCGGTCCTTGAACGAACCGGTGTATTGCAGGCTTTCGAGCTTGAGGAAGATCTCGGCTCCGAACCGCTCCGACAGCCTGGGGGACCGGATCAGGGGCGTCTTGACGGCGACGCCATCGAGCGCGCCGGCCGCGGCGCGGATGTCATCGAACGTGACCGCCATCGCTGTCTCCCGAGAGGTCTGCGACAAATTCCCCGGCCCCATTCTGGCGCGGGCGCGGCGTTCGGGCCAGCGCAAGGCGCCGCACCCCGTCTCGCCCGGCTCACGCCGTGGCGTGGCGCACGAAGTTGACGAGGAAGAGCACCATCGAGGCCAGAACCAGGAGCGAGCCGACGATGGCCGCCGCCATGATCTGCGTCTCCATGGCCAGGACGATGCCGGGAATGAAAATGATGGCGCCCAGGTTGGCGACCCAGAAATGGACGGCCGCCAAGCGGCCTTCGGCCATCTTGGGAAAGGCGCGGTAGACGAGGCCGAAAAGGGCCAGGGTCGCCCACCCGACCAGATTGATGTGGGTATGGACATGGGCGTAGTCGAAGGATTGGGTTATCCCCATCCAGATCCCGAACGCCATGCCCAAGGCGGCATAGACGATGGCGATGGTGATGAAGCGCGTGGCGATGTTCGGCATGGTGCCCCCCTTGGGCCGCGCCGGCGTCCTGGTCCATTCCTGGCGGCCGGGGGAAGAATATGGCGGGACGCACGCGGAAGCGTAAGATATTTCGTGCGGCATTTAGGGGCGAGGGAGAGCGGATGGCGAGCCGGCATATCCTCATTTCGGCACTGGCGGTCCTGCCCTGCTTTTTGCTTCAAGTTCGTGGCGGTTGGGCCGATGTCGCCCGGGCCGATGCCGCCTGGGCCGATGCCGCCGGCGGGCACGTGGCCGCAACGCCAAATGCTGCGCAGCATGACCGCAGCATGACCGCCGTCGCCCAGACGGACGAGTGCGGCAAGTCGGGCTACGGCGTGGCCTCATGCCCGTCCTTCGGCGGCCGGCGCGAAGGCGGAGCGGCGGAGACTCCGCCGCCTTCCCGCGAGCCGGTCGACGAATGCCAGAAGCCGGGCTATGGCGTGGCCATGTGCCCGTCCTACGGTAGCAAATCCGATGGCAAACCATCGCCAAAGTTGCCGGCGGCCGATGCGCCGCCCAACGTGCCGCCAAACGCCCCGCCCAACGTGCCAGAGGGTTGCGGCAAGGGAGGCTATGGCGCCGGCGCCTGCCGGTAGCCGCTCGGTGGCCCGCCCAGGCCGTCCTTTACGGCCGGGCGGGACCGGAAAGGCCTGTTTCCGGCCTTTTCGGGGCCGATTCTCTTGCTTTTTGTTAACCACGTATTCATGCCCCGCCGGTAGCTTGGTGGGCGGATGCCTAAACAGCGAAAACAGATCGCCGCCGCCCCGTCGCGGCAAAGGCTTGATCAATCCGCGATCAAGGCCGTGGCCGAGGCCAACGTGCGCTTCCGCCGTGGCCAGCAGGGCGGCTTGCGGCCGCGGCTCGCCCATCATGACCTCTCCGATCTCGACCTTTCCGGTCTCGACCTGTCGGGGGCGGACATGACCGGCGCCTCGCTGAGCCGGGCGAACTGCAGGGGCACCGATTGCAGCGGCGCCAACCTGTTTCGCGCCGATCTGCGGATGGCGAAATTTCAGGACGCCAATCTGAGCCGCGCCGATCTGCGCGGCGCATGCCTGCGCGGCGCGGATCTCAGTCACGCCCTGCTGCGGGGAGCCGACCTGCGCGAGGGCCACCTCCTGTATCAACACAAGGACGGCGAGGTCGCGAAGGTCGACCTCGAGGTGCTGCCGGTCGAGCTCGTCATCGCCAATCTGACCGGCGCCGACCTGACCCAGGCCAAGCTCTCCGGGGTCATCGGCGTCCAGGCGGACCTCACCAACGCCGTGCTGCGCGGCGCCGACCTCACGCGCATCGACCTCCGCAACGCCAATCTCACCGGCGCCGTGCTCGAGAACGCCAACCTGTCGCACGCGAATCTTTCCAACGCCGTTATGCGAGGGACCGTCCTGAAAGGCGCGCGCTGGTATGGCACGACCACCGAAGGCGCGGACCTGCTCGGCGCCGTGCTCGACGAGGCGGCGCGCGCGGCCATCGTCGACGCCATCAACGTGCCCAAGACGGCGGGCTCCCTGGAGATGCCGCTCAATGACTTGGTCGCGGCACACGAAACCTGGGTCCGCACGACGGGTGCCAACGGCAAGCGGCTGCAGCTCTCCGGCATCGAGCTCGAATCCGTCGATCTTGCGGGAAGGGATCTGAGCGGGTCCGTGCTGACGAACTGCGTGCTCGCCGACGCCAAATTCACGGGCGCCAATCTGACGCTGGTCGACTTCACCGGTTCGACGCTCGATCGCGCCGACTTCCGGCGTTGCGACATGCGCGCGGCCGTGCTGAAGCAATGCTTCCTCAGCGGCGCCGATTTTTCCCAGGCGAATCTCGACCCCGTCGAGCTCGGAGGCGACAGCACGCTGTCGCGGCGCTCGGTGCTCGACCAGAGCCGGATGAGGGAGGCGCGTCTGTGCAACGCCTCGCTGCGCTCAGCCTCACTCTTGGGGGCCGATCTCCAGCGCGCCGATCTCTCCGGCGCCGATCTGACCGAGACCCGTCTCGCCGGCGCGCGCTTCGAGGGTGCGATCCTGACCGGCGCAAAATTCGACGGTGCCGACGCGCTCCAGGCGCACGGCCTGAAGCTTCACTCCTGACGAAATCCCCGCCGCGATCCCCGCCGGAGCACTGCCGACGCTTTTACCGCGGCAGGCGCGATCCGGAAGGGTCCGCCGCCGGGGAGGCGGATCGTGCGGGCGCCGCTCACGACGATTGGCCGTCGGTGACGAAGACGAAGATCAGCATATCCACGTTCTTGCCGTCCGCGGCGAGAGGGAAGGCGACGCGCTCATAGTGAACATGCTCGCGGCCGCTCGTCGCCACCACCCCGCTGCGATGTTGCGGCTGCCGGGTGCGCAGGATTTCGCCGTATCGATGGACGACCGCGGCGCCCTCGGGCCCCGTTAGCACGTCGTCCACGAACTTGCCGGTTTCATCGGCGCCCTGAATGGCGGCCACCTCCGCGCCCATCAGGCGGATCCGATAGCGCGGCTCGCCGGCCGCCTGCGGGACGACGTCGATCAGCATCACATAGGGCAGCAGATCGACGATATCCGAGGGATCGATATGCTGGCGGCCGGGCAGTTTTCCCGGCGGCGCCTTCGCGGCGAGGTAGTCCGCGAGCCGTTGGAAATGGCTATGCATTGCGATCGCAGAGTCGATACTCATTTGTGCTTGATATTATGCTAGGGCCCGTAGTCACCCAAATCCCAAATTGAAGCCACCGACCCCGGGCTCCGCCAGGGTCGGCTCCGTCACGGTACCTAGAGCCCAACCTGCGCCGCCCATCCGCCGCGCGCCGCTCCACCCTCTGGCTTGCTGATATTCTTGGTGAGCCCGGAGGGATTCGAACCCTCGACCCCCTGATTAAAAGTCAGATGCTCTACCACTGAGCTACGGGCCCGGGAGGTGGCGCAAACTTAGGCGCAGCCCCCGGGGAAATCAACCGTGCCGCCATTCCGCCGCGTGTTGTCGCCCTAGGGCTTCTTGCCCCCCTCGTCCTTCTTATCCGCCTTCGCGTCCGCGGCGACGCGCAGGCGCACGATCTTGTCCGGATCCTCGACCATGCCGCCGGCGCCCGAGCCCTTCTTGATCTGGTCCACGAATTCCATGCCCGAGACCACCCGGCCCCAGTTGGTGTATTGGCCGTTGAGCCACGGCGCCTCGGCGAGGCAGATGAAGAACTGGCTGTCGCCGGAATCGGGGTCGTCGGCCCGCGCCATGCCCAAGCTTCCGCGCACGAACGGCTCGCGGCTGAACTCGGCCATGATGTTTTTGCCCGAGCCGCCGGTGCCGTCGCCCCGGGGATCGCCGGTCTGGGCCATGAAGTCCTTGATCACCCGGTGGAAGGTGAGGCCGTCGTAGAAGCCGGAGCGCACCAGCTCGCGGATGCGCGCGACGTGGCGGGGCGCCAGATCGGGCCGCATCTCGATCACCACCCGGCCGTATTTGAGGTCGAGATACAGGGTGTTCTGTGGATCGGCGGCCAGCGCGCTCCCGGCCGATGCGGCCGCGACGACGCCAAGCATGACGGGGAGGAAGAATCGGAACATGGGCACGGGCGACTCCCTTCTTGAGAACGGCCGTCGAATAGGCCGTCTTGACACGGTTCAGACCTTGCTCAGGCGCTCCTTGAGCTCCTTAGCGACCCGCGAGGACACGAACTCGGTGATGTCGCCGCCGAGCCGCGCGATCTCCTTGACCAGCTTGGCGGAGATGAACTGGTGCTTGTCCGAGGCCATGAGGAACACGGTCTCGATCTCGGGGCTCATGCGCGCGTTCATGCCGGCCATCTGGAACTCGAACTCGAAGTCCGAGACCGCGCGCAGCCCGCGCACCACGACGTGCGCCCCCACTTCCTTCGCGAACGAGATCAACAGCGAATCGAAGGGGCGGACCTCCACCAGCTTGCCGTTGCTGTAGGCGCCCCACGCCAGCTCGTCCTCGATCATGGCCACCCGTTGCTCGACGCCGAAGAACGGCGACTTCCCGTCGCTCACGGCGACCGCCACGATGAGATGATCCACCAGGCGCGTGGCCCGGCGGATGATGTCGAGATGGCCGTTGGTGACGGGGTCGAACGTTCCGGGATAGATTCCGATCCGCCCCTCTCCGGCCGCCGGTGTCGGCGCCGTCATCCTGGCCCGTACCGGCTTGGGCCGCGCCGCTCGGGCCGGCTTCGCCTTAGGCCGCGTCATTCGGCGTCTCGGGCTGCCCTTCGCCATCCTCTTCCTCCTCGCCCAGCCCCGTCACCGAGACCACGCGCTCGTTCTCCGCAACGTTGAACAGCACCACGCCCTGGGTCTGCCGCTTCGTGATCCGGATATCGTCGACCGGGCAGCGGATGATCTGTCCGCCGTCGGTCACCAGAATGATCTGGTCCGTGGCCCTGACCGGGAACGAGGCCACCACGGGTCCGGTCTTGCTGGTGATGTCGATGTTGGCGATGCCTTTTCCGCCCCGCCCGGTGATCCGGTACTCGTAACTGGAGGTGCGCTTGCCGAAGCCGCGCTCGCTCACGGTCAGGATGAATTCCTCCCGCGCGTGCAGCGCGTCGAATCGCTCCTGGCCCAGGCGCGCGAGGTCGTCGGCAGCGGTTTCCTCCGACACGTCGCCCTCGGCGCGCCGCATGGCGCCCGCCAGGCGCAGATAGGCGTCGCGCTCCTCGGTCTCGGCCTCGACGTGGCGCAGGATCGACATCGAGATGACGTGGTCGTCGCCCTCCAGCGACATGCCCCGAACGCCGACCGATTGCCGCCCGGCGAACACGCGGACGTCGGTGACCGGGAAGCGGATGCATTTGCCGGCATGGCTGGAGAGCAGGACGTCGTCGGATTCGCCGCAGGTCGCCACTCCCACCAGATGGTCGCCCTCCTCGAGCTTCATGGCGATCTTTCCGTTCGCCATGACGCTGGTGAAGTCCGATAGGCGGTTTCGCCGCACGGTGCCGCGGCCGGTGGCGAACATGATGAACATCTCGCCCCAGCTTTGCTCGTCCTCGGGCAGCGCCATCAGCGTAGTGATGGTCTCGTGCGAGGTGAGCGGCAGCAGATTGACGAGCGCCTTGCCGCGGGCCTGGGGCGTGCCCAGCGGCAACTGATACACCTTGGTCTTGTACACGATGCCGCGCGTGGAGAAGAACAGGACCGGCTGGTGCGTGCTGGCCACGAACACGCGGCTGACGAAATCCTCTTCCCGGGTGGCCATGGCGGCGCGTCCCTTGCCGCCGCGCTTCTGCGCGCGATAGGTGGAAAGCGGCACGCGCTTGATGTACCCGGCGTGACTCACCGTCACCACCATGTCCTCGCGCTGGATCAGCGCCTCGATGTCGTGCTCGGCCTCGACTTCCACGAGATCGGTGCGGCGCGGCGTGGCGAACTCGGCCTTCATCGCCACCAATTCCTCGCGCAGCATCTTCATCAGCTTCTCACGCGAGCGGAGGATTTCGAGATAGCCGGTGATTTCGGCCACCAGCTCCTTGAGCTCGGAGGCGATCTTCTCCCGCTCGAGCCCGGTCAAGCGCTGCAGGCGCAAATCCAGAATCGCCTTGGCCTGCGTTTCCGAAAGGCGGTAGACGCCCTTTTTGACCGCCCGCCCCGGCTCGTCCACGAGCGCGATCAGTGGCTCGACGTCGGCGGCCGGCCAATCGCGGCTGAGCAAACCAGCCTTGGCCGTCTCGGGGTCGCGGGCCTCGCGGATCAGCTTGATGACCGGATCGAGATTGGCGACCGCGATCGCGAGGCCGAGCAGGACGTGCGCCCGCTCGCGCGCCTTGCCCAGCTTGAACACGGTGCGCCGCGTGATGACCTGCTCGCGGAACGCCACGAAGGCCGCGATCATGTCCTTGAGCGGCATCAGCTCGGGCCGCCCGCCGTTCAGCGCCAGCATGTTGACGCCGAAGGTGCTTTGCAGCGGCGTGAAGGTGAAAAGCTGATTGAGCACGATGTCGGGCTGCGCGTCGCGTTTCAGCTCGATCACGACCCGCACGCCGTCGCGGTCGGATTCGTCGCGCAGGTCGGAGATCCCTTCGATCTGCTTGTCCCGCACCAGTTCGGCGATGCGCTCCAGAAGCCGCGCCTTGTTGACCTGATAGGGAACCTCGGTCACGATGATGGCGGTGCGGTCCTTCCGGATCTCCTCGAACGCGGTGCGGCCGCGGATGGTGATCGACCCGCGCCCGGTGAAGAACGCCTCGCGGACTCCCCTCTTGCCGAGGATGATTCCGCCGGTGGGGAAATCCGGCCCCGGCAGGTGCTCGATCAGCGCCTCGTTGGAAACCTCCGGGTTGTCGATATAGGCGCAGCAGGCGTCGATCACCTCGCCCAGATTGTGGGGCGGGATGTTGGTCGCCATGCCGACGGCGATGCCGCTGGCTCCGTTGACGAGCAGGTTCGGAAACTGCGCCGGAAGGACGGTGGGCTCCTTCAGCGTGTTGTCGTAGTTGTCCTGGAAATCGACGGTTTCCTTGTCGATGTCCTCGAGCAGGGCGTGCGCCGGCTTGGCCAGCCTGGCCTCGGTGTAGCGCATGGCGGCCGGCGGATCGCCATCCATGGAGCCGAAATTCCCCTGCCCGTCCACGAGCATGAGCCGCATGGAGAAGTCCTGGGCCATGCGGACCATGGCGTCGTAGATCGCGGCGTCGCCGTGGGGATGGTATTTGCCCATGACGTCGCCGACGATCCGCGCCGACTTGCGGTACGGGCGGTTCCAATCGTACCCCACCTCCTTCATGGCGTAGAGGATGCGCCGGTGCACGGGCTTCAGCCCGTCCCGCACGTCGGGAAGCGCCCGGCTCACGATCACGCTCATGGCGTAATCGAGGTAGGAGCGTTTCATCTCCTCCTCGATCGAGACCGGCGTTACGTCCCGAAACTCAGGGGTAAGCGTGGTTGTCACGGGTTGCTATGGAACTCCGTCTGCCCTGCCATCGGACTCCGCGGCGGAAACTCGCCGCCGGAAGCCCTCAAATGGACCAAAAAACGCGGGCCGAATCGCGCGGCCCGATCCCCTTCTTAGACACGCGGAAACATTAGCAAATCGGGCCCCCCGGAACAACTCAAAGCGCGTGTGGACGAGGGCGATCCGGAAAGGCGCCGCAAGGGCTTAGCCGCAGGCGCACGCATGCGAGCTGCGAGTCGTTTTCTCCGGGCGCGATGCAGATTCCCCTTGCCCGCGGCCCGCCGTTGTCCTGTGATTCGGCATGACCCGAAATTCCGGGCCCGGTTCGCCGGGCGCCTCGGAAAGCGGCGCATCCGGCGGACAGTCCTCTTTGGGGGAGTGTATTGCCATGGCCGGCGAAATCATCCGCGAAGCGGTGGGCGTATTCCACGACGAGCGGTCGCTCCGCTCGGCGGTTGACGAACTGTTGATTTCCGGCTTCGACCGGTCCGCCCTCAGCCTGGTGGCCGGTCATAGGTCGGTGGAGAAGAAGCTTGGCCACATGTACGCGAAGGTGGCCGAGATCGAGGACAGCACCGAAATCCCCTCGCATGCCTATGTCGGGGTCGATTCCCGGACCGAGGCGGAAGGCGCCGTCGTATCCGGCCTCGCCTACGTCGGGGCGGTGGGTGCGGCCGGCTTCGTGGTCGCCACGGGCGGGGCGCTCGGGGC
>JBAVNO010000383.1:0-2319 GCA_049691095.1 Alphaproteobacteria bacterium
GCTCAGGTCCGCACCATCTTCAGCCTGCTCGACAAGACGCTGAAACGCGCCGGCGGCAGCCTCGCCAACATGGTGACCATGACGGTCTTCATCATCGATCCGCGGCACGGCGACCGGTTTGTCGAGATGCGCGGCGGTTTTTTCCCCAACGGGAACTTCCCGGCCAGCGCGCTGATCACGGTGTCCAACTTCGCCCGGCCGGGAATGCTGATCGAAATCCAGGGCGTCGCCGTGATCGGCGGCTGATCCTGCCCAAAGGCGTCATTCCGGGGCGCCGTCCCGGAATGAGTGCGTCCGTGAGTCTGCTCTGTCAGCGTGGTGGAAGTCCATGCCATGTGAAGTCACATCGTATGTAGCCGAAGGCAACTGCGTCGCCGCGAGGCGGGGTGGGGAGCAGCCGGAGGCGAACGGATAGCCCGTAGGATGACGAACCCGATTCGGCGGGAGGTTGCGGCGAGCCTGCTCATTCATGGCGAAGCCTGGAGCGCGATAGCTCCGGCCGAGCGCGCGGGTGTGACGAGGAAACGCGACGCTTGGGCGCCTCACGTGGCTGGGGGCGGGATGTCCGGAAGGCAGAGGAGATGGACCGGAGAGACCTGACCTGCGTGCGAGCGCGGGGCAGGAGTCAGAGCCCGCATAGTACCGCAGCGGCGATGAGCCACGGAAAGCGCGGATAGCAAACCCGCGCCGAGGGAAGGTGGGCAGGAAGGTGGATGCGGGATGGACGGAGAGAGGCAAGCGAGAGCATCGGCAGTGCCCGCGAGGGCTACACAAGGTGCAGAAGCCCGCGACTGGTCGTGGGTGGAAGCTTCGGTCTGGACGGACCGCATGGTGTCGGCGCTGGAAAACGGCGTCAAAGGAGGACGTTGGTACAGTCTGATGGACAAGGTGTATGCGCCCGCGACGCTGGTAGCGGCCTGGGAGAAAGTCCGGGCCAACGACGGCGCGGCGGGCGTGGATGGTCAAAGCATCGAGCGGTTTGAGGCGCGGACGGACCTGTACTTGACCGAGCTTTCGACGGCGTTGCGGGAGGGCGGCTACCGACCGCAGCCGATCAGGCGGGTCGAGATCCCGAAGGGCGACGGCAGGACGCGACCGTTGGGCATTCCGACGGTCAAGGATCGCATCGTCCAGACGGCGGTGAAGTTCGTGCTCGAACCGATCTTCGAGGCGACGTTCCGACCGACCAGCTACGGCTTTCGGCCGGGACGGGGCTGCCAGGATGCGTTGCGCGAAGTGGATCATCTGATCGAGGACGGCCACGCCTTCGTGGTGGACGCCGACTTCGAGAGCTACTTCGACACAATTCCGCACGAGCGGTTGATGCAGCGGATCGAGGAGCGCATCAGCGATGGGCGTATTCTCGGCCTGCTGCGAAGCTGGCTCGATCAGGACATCATGCGGGACATGGAGCGATGGACGCCGACAGAGGGGACGCCGCAAGGATCGGCGATCAGCCCGCTGCTGGCGAACATCTATCTGCATCCGCTGGACGAACTGATGGCAGTCCGCGACTATCGGATGGTGCGCTATGCGGACGACTTCGTGGTGCTGTGCAAGAGCCGCGAAGAGGCCGACGCCGCCCTGGCGGAAATCCATGCCTGGGTGGCGAACAACGGCCTGCGTCTGCATCCGGACAAAACGCATGTCGGCGACTGCCGGCGGGTCGGGGAAGGCTTCGAGTTCCTCGGCTACCGGTTCGAAGCCGGACGGCGGTTCGTGCGCAAGAAAAGTCTGGACCGGCTCAAGGACAGCATCCGGGCGAAGACGCGACGAACGCGCGGGGACAGCCTCGCGCGCGTCGCCGCCGATCTCAATCGGACACTGCGTGGCTGGTTCGCATACTTCAAGCACGCTCACCCCCGCACCTTCATCGTGCTCGACAAGTTCATCCGCAGACGGCTGCGCTCGCTCCTGCGCAAGCAGGACAAGCGTCCCGGCTTCGGGGCTACTCGTGACGACCATCAGCGCTGGACCATCGCCTTCTTCGCCGACGCCGGGCTGCTCGCTCTTCACACAGCCTGGCGAAACGCGAGATACTCCCGATGAGGCAACTACCGACTGGAGAGCCGTATGCGGGAAAACCGCCTGTACGGTTCGGAGGGCGGGGAGGGGAATACCCTTCCCGACCCCTATCGGCGGAGTGCGGGGCGCTTTCACGGCAAAGCCGAAAAAGACGTGGGCGCTACTCCGTGCAATTGCCGATCTTGACCCGCCCGCCGGCCAGTTCCACCGCCTCTTCCGCAAGCTTGATGTTCGCCACCTGCTCCACCGAAGGCTTCTTGTCCGCCGCGATATCGCCGTTGGCGACGCTGTTGT
>JBAVNO010000384.1:0-3753 GCA_049691095.1 Alphaproteobacteria bacterium
TCGTTGTCGTTGAGCAGCGACGAGGGCGCGCCGCCCGCCTTGCGGATGCGTTCGATCGTGCCCGGATCGACGATGCCGCCCGCGGCATCGGTCGGCCCGTCGCGGCCGTCGGTTCCCCCGGACAGGAAGACCCAGTTTCCGGTCAGGCCCTGCTTGGCGGCCGCGAGCGCGAAGGCCAGCGCCATTTCCTGATTGCGGCCGCCGCGCCCCGTGCCCCGCAGCATGACGGTGGTCTCGCCGCCGGCGACCAACGCCACCTTGCGCGGGCCGCCCTTCGCCAATTCCTCCTTGGCGGCGCGGACGAACCCCTCGGCCGCCTCGCGGGCCTCGCCGCGCAGGCATTTGTCATGGATGACGACGCGAAAGCCCGCGGATTCCGCGGCATGGGCCATCGCGGCCAGGCTCATCGCATTCGACCCGATGAGCGTCGAACCCACGCGGTCGAATACCGCATCGCCCGGCTTCGGCGTTTCCTCGGCGTGCCCGGCCAGCCCCTGCTTGATGTGCTCGCGGGCGGTGATGGGGATCTGGTCCCAGATGCCGTGGCGCACCAGCACGTCGTGGGCGTCGGAGAAGGTCGTGGGATCGGGCACCGTGGGTCCGCTGGCGATGGTGCTGAGATCGTCCCCCAGCACATCGGACAGGATGAGCGCATGGAGGTCGGCCCGATGGGCGAGCCGCGCCAGGCCGCCGCCCTTGAGCCGCGAGAGGTGCTTGCGCACCGCGTTCATCTCGCCGATGTCGGCCCCGGAGGCGAGCAGAAGATTGGTGGTCTTGATCTTGTCGTCGAGCGGGATGCGCTCGGCCGGGAAGGGGAGCAGCGCGGAGCCGCCGCCGCTGATGAGCACGAGCACGAGATCGCCGGGCCTGGCGTCGGCCACCAGCCGCGACACCGCCTTGGCGCCGATGATCCCGTTCGAATCGGGCAAGGGATGACCCGCCCCCACGACGTCGAAATGGGGGATGTCGGCCACGTTCTCGTAGTTGGTGACGACGACCCCGGGGACGTGAAGGATATCGGAGGGCACGATGCGGGCGGCGGCGCGCGCCATGGCGCAGGCGGCCTTGCCGAATGCGGCGACGCGGACTTGGCGCCAATGGGCGGTCCGCCAAGCGCCGGAATCGAGACGGATGTGCAGGTGCCCGCCCTCGGCCTTGAGGGCGCGGGCCACGGCCTTGTCGGGGTCGGCCGCCTGGACGCCGGCCTGGAACAGGAGCCGGGCGGCGGCCCGAAGCGTCCCTTCCTCGATCGGCGGCGCGGGCTGTTCTGCCATCTTGATGCTCCAGGACCGGCCCGCGTTCCGCGGCCCACGCAGGGCCCCTATGGGCGGGCCGCCCCGATGTTTGCCGCGGCCTCAGGCCACTCGGTTCGGCGGCGCCCGGCCGGCGAAGAACGCGACCGCATTGTCGATCACCGTCATGCCCATCGCCACCCGGGTCTCCATGGTGGCGCTCCCGAGATGCGGCAACAGGACTACGTTCTCCATCGCGAGCAGAGGTTCGCTCACCTGAGGCTCCTTCTCGAACACGTCGAGGCCGGCGCCGGCGATGGTCTTGCTCTTCAGCGCGTCGATCAGCGCGGCCTCGTCCACCACGTCGCCGCGGGCCGTGTTGATGAGGAACGCGGTCGGCTTCATCTGCTTGAACGTCTTGGCGTTCATCAGGTGCCGGGTCTCCGGCGTGGCCGGGCAGTGAAGGGTGACGACATCCGCCTCCTTGAGCACGGCTTCGACGGAATCCCGCCGTTCGCCGCCCACGGCGCCGACCTCGGCATCGCTGGGCGGGTAAGGGTCGTGGAAGATCACCTTCATCCCGAACCCGTGATGGGCGCGATGGGCCACGGCCCGGCCGATGCGGCCGAAACCGATGAAGCCCAGCGTCATGCCGGTCACTTTCGCGCCCAGCATGTGCGTGGGCCGCCAGCCGGTCCATTGCTTGTCGCGGACGTGGCGTTCGCCCTCGCCGGCGCGGCGCGCCACCATCAGCAGCAGGGTCATCGCGATGTCGGCGGTGCAGTCGGTCAACACGCCCGGCGTGTTGGTGACCACGAGCTTGCGCTTCTTGGCGGCCTCGACGTCGATGTTGTTGTAGCCGACGCCGAAATTGCCGACGAGGCGCGCCTTGAGCGGCTCGGCGCTCAGCACGTCCGCCGTGACCTTGTCGGTCACGGTGGGGAACAGGGCGTCGGCCGAGCGCAGCCCGTCCTGCAGCTCGGCCGCGGTCAGCGGCTTGTCCTGCGCATTCAGCTTGGCGTCGAAAAGTTCGACCAGTCTGTCCTCGCAAGCCTTCGGCCAGCGCCGCGTCACGACGACCTTGGGCTTGGCCATCACTTCGCCTTCTTGGCCGCGCCGCGGGTGCCGGAGCCGGAGGCCGTCTCGACCGGCTTGGACGTCTGACGCCAATACTCGGTGGCGGCGCCGACGCCGCTGCCGGGCTTGACGTCGATGCCGATGTCGCGCATCGCCATCTCCGCGCCCGAGATCGCGGCGCACAGCATCAGCTCATTGAGATCGCCAAGATGGCCGATGCGGAACACCTTGCCCGCGACCTTCGCAAGCCCGGCGCCGAGCGCCAGGTTGTACTTGTGGTAGGCGAGGCTGATCACCTTGGCGGCGTCGAAGCCCTCGGGGACGAGGATCGCGCTCACGGTGTCGGATTCCCACTTCGGCTCCTTGGCGCACACCTTGAGGCCCCAACCTTCCCGGACCGCGCGGCGCACGCCTTCGGCCAGGCGATGGTGACGGGCGAACACGTTCTCGAGACCCTCGGACAGGAGCCGATCCACCGCGACGCGCAGGCCCCGCAGCATCGGGATCGAGGGCGTGTACGGGAAATAGCCGGTGGCGTTGGCCTTGATCATGTCCTCGAAATCGAAGAAGCAGCGTGGCAGCTTCGCGTTGCGCCGCTGATCGAGCGCTTTCTTGCTCGCGCACACGATGGCGAGGCCCGCCGGCAGCATGAAACCCTTCTGCGAGCCGCTGACACCCAGGTCCACGCCCCATTCGTCCATCCGGAAGTCGATGCTGGCGATCGAGCTCACGCCATCGACGAACAGCAGCGCGGGGTGTTTCACCGCGTCCAGCGCCTTGCGGATCGGCGCGATCGGGCTCGAGACGCCGGTCGCGGTCTCGTTCTGGCACACGAGCACGGCCTTGATCTCGTGGGCCTTGTCCTTCGCCAGGAGCTCCTGATAGCGCTCCGGCGGCGCGCCGGTGCCCCATTCGCAATCGAGTTCGAGCACGTTGAGGCCGAGACGCTGGCACATGTCGATCCAGAGATGGCTGAACTGGCCAAAGCGCGAGGCGATGACCTTGTCGCCCGGCGCCAGCGTGTTCTCCAGCGCCGATTCCCAGCCGCCGGTGCCCGAGGCGGGGAAGATGAAAACCTGTCCGGTCTTGGTCTTGAAGATCTTCTTGAGGTCTTCGAACAGGGGCAGCGTGAGCTTCGGAATGTCGGGCGAGCGATGGTCCTCCATCGGGCAATGGATGGCGCTCAGAACCTCGTGCGGGACGTTGGTAGGTCCGGGAACGAATAGGAAATGTTGGCCAGGCACGGCAGCCCCCCTCGGTTGGAAAAAAAGCTGCGGCGAGAATAATGGCATCCGGGGGCCAAATCAAACTGAGTCCCGCCCTGTCCCAGGGTCAGAAGGGCGCAGGCCGGCCCTGTCCGGGGCTGGGCCGGGCCCGAGGCGGGCGGTCGATCCCTAACGGGGGCGAAGGGCCGATGGCGGGGCGGGGCCGGTCGGCTCCAAGG
>JBAVNO010000385.1:0-1866 GCA_049691095.1 Alphaproteobacteria bacterium
CCTCAGCTGAACACGCGAAGCCGGTTTTCGGAGCCGCTAGCCACTGATGCGCGGATCCCTCCTTAAGGACCTCCAACGCTTCGTAGACTACGTGGTTTTCGATCTGGTCAGGATCGACGCTCAAGACGTGGGCGCGTACGCGGGCCCCATCGTCGAGCGCCAACTCGACGACCTGCCCGCGATACTGGGCCAGATCCCTTGGGTGCACGTGCGGTACGAGCCTCTGCCCCGGGTCTGCCTTGTATATCGCTTCTTCCCTAAAGTGCAAGCAGATTGCGGTGGGCGATAGCCTGTGTTGCCTAGGGTCCGCGAGACCGTCCGTTAGCCAGGGCGTCGCCCACCGTCAGGACTCGTCGGAAGCCCGAACAGTTGGTCGGGGCCGAGAGCCCGCATGTGGCAAGGTCGGGTCGCGACGAGGCCGTTCTCCGAGGAGGGGGCGATGAGTGGCGAGCCGGTGTTCGTGGGGCTGGACGTGGCCAAAGCGACGCTCGACGTGGCGCGGCGGCCGACGGGTGAGGCCTGGCAGGTCGCCAACGACGAGTCAGGGATCTCCGAGCTCGTGGCGCGGCTGCGGCGGCTGAAGCCCGCCCTGCTCGTGTGTGAGGCGACCGGCGGGTTCGAGCGCCCGGTCGTGGCGGCCCTCGCAGCGGCGGGCGTCCCGGTGGTGGTTGCGAACCCTCGCCAGGTGCGGGACTTTGCCAAGGCGACGGGCCAGTTGGCCAAGACCGACCGGATCGACGCGGCCATCCTGGCGCTGTTCGCCGAGCGGGTACGGCCCATGCCGCGGCCCCTGGCCGACGAGGCGGCCCAGCTGCTCGACGCCCTGCTCACCCGCCGCCGGCAGTTGCTCGCGATGCTCGTGGCCGAGAAGAACCGCCTCGGCTTTGCCCCGCGGCCGCTGCACCGGGGGATCCAGCAGCACATTCGCTGGTTGGAGCATCAGCTGGACGACGTTACCGGGGAGCTGGCGGCGCAGATCGAAGCCAGCCCCGTGTGGCGCGCCCAGGACGATCTGCTGCAGAGCGTTCCGGGGATCGGCCCGATCGTGAGCGCGGTCCTGCTCGGCGAGCTCCCCGAACTCGGGCGCCTCAGCCACAAGCAGATCGCGACCCTGGTGGGGGTGGCCCCCTTAGCGCGCGACAGCGGCACGCTCCGCGGGAAGCGCATGATCTGGGGGGGACGGGCTCCGGTCCGGACCGCCCTCTACTTGGCAGCGCTCTGTGGCCGCCGGTGGAATCCCCAACTGAAGGTGTTCTACGATCGCTTGATCGCGGCGGGCAAGCCGAAGAAGGTCGCGCTGATCGCGTGCGCCCGGAAACTGCTGACGGTCCTCAACGCCATGGTCCGAGACAACCAACGCTGGGCCGTGCCGGCGCCCAGCATTCAACACAGTTGCTAACGGATTGCGGTTAAGCTGCCGGCCCTAACTCACCAGCAGCAACGCCAGTTGAACGTACCCGGGAATTCACCACGCGGCCAACAACCTCTTCCTTCGTGAACGTACAGGGCCGGCCAGCTTCAAGCGCGGGTTAGGCCGCTTGTCCGGCCCGTCGTAGGCCATAACGCCACTGCAGCCAGAGAAGGTACCCAGCATGGGACCTCATGCGCCCGTCCCGGTCGACCGAGAAGTGAGGGAGGTAGTCCTGTCGCACCTGCGCAAGTGGGCGCACGGCGTTCGGAGCAGTCTTTGTCACCGGTTCAAGCACGTACTCCGTCCCGTCGCGGACGAACGTAACCCACGCGTGCGTCCCGTCCCTGCCATCGTCGCGGGTCCGCCACTGGCCGACAAAGAAGCGGGCATCAAAGCCGAGCTCGATCAACTTGCGCCATGCCCAAAGTGCATGATCCTCACAGTCCCCCTTGCGG
>JBAVNO010000386.1:0-2815 GCA_049691095.1 Alphaproteobacteria bacterium
CGCTTACAGCTGCACTCTGCCAGTATGGCACCACTAAAGTCAGCGTTATATGCGGCTATGCCATCTAGATTTGCATTGCTCAGATCAGCGCCTGTGCAATCAGAGTTATTCAAGGTGGCGCCCTGCAAGTTCGCTCGGGCCAAGTACGAGTCGACCAACCGCGTGCCTACACCAAAGTAAGCTCGTACGAGATTTGCGCCGCTAAAATTTGCCCGTTCCAGATTGACAGCACGAAAGCGTGCGCGTTCCAGGTTAGCATCACTGAAATCTGCGCCAAAAAAACTCCCCCATGCAGATCCCCCGAAGTTCACGCCTCGTAAATCGGCCCCATGCAGATCGATTAACTGGTTGCCTTTTTCAAATTTCACATTGCGTCGCGCTAGTGCTGTGATCACCGCCTGAACATCGGGCCCGGGCGCGGGTGTATGCTCAACATTTCCCAAGCGTGGCTTTTCACGGACATATGCCGTCAGGATTTCCATAATCGGACCGTGGTCCACTGCCGAATTTTTTGCGATTCGCTCTAATGCATAGATAGCACCGAGCCTCAGTTCCATACTTTCCTTATTACCCAGCTGCTCAATTGCCTTTGTGAACAAGTCGGTAAAATGGGCTTCCTGAGCGATCCGTGCTTGTTCCATAAGCGCCTTTGTCCTGCGCCAAGCGAGCATGACGCCAAAGGTCGCGGCGAACAGGCCGGCGACTCCTAATCCATAATTTCGGAGGACTTCGGAAATTTTAGCATGTGCCTCCAGATTCGCATCCTGTAAAAGTAGGTCGGCTCTCCATTTCCCCGCAATCAGCAGAAATCCAGTCAGCAATAAGGCACTTAAAAAAACGTCCATTCGAAAGTAGTGCACGAGCTGTTGAACCCAACCGAAGATGCGGGTCCGTAACTCCGCGGTATTTTCGTCCAGAACTCGCCGCGAGTCTCGCGATAGCGCAGCCCAGTATGATCCTTGCGCGGCCCTTATTTGCCTCGGAAGAAGTCTTGGTAGAGCGGCTGATTTTAGGATCCGTACGAGGCGTCTTGGCCACCGCATGCTCGTGATCGCTCCACGTTGCCGGTCGGTTCGATTATTATTACTACTGCGATGACCTTCGGAAACGCGTAAATTGAAAATATTAACTCTGTTGGGCGCAACAGCGCGGGAATGACAGTTGCGCAGCGGTACGGTAAATGGCGTGAATCAATTAGGCGAGCGGGTGGGCGTGAAACCAGGATCGAATGACAGGCGAGATCGCGATTTTGGGATGGGGATCGCTGCTGTGGCATCCGCATGCGGCGTTCGAGAGCCGGCACGGCGAATGGCGGTTCGACGGGCCGTGGCTGCCCCTCGAGTTCACGCGGGTCTCGCCGGCCTCCAAAGGCGGCCTCACCCTGGTGATCGACCCGGTTCATGGCCATCCGACCCAGACCGCTCATTGCCTGAGCACGCGCGAGACGGCGGGCGAGGCGACGCGCGATCTGCAGGAGCGCGAGTGGGCGAAGAGCGCCGAGCTCATCGGGTGCTTCGAGCGCGGCACAGGGGCATGCGCAAGTCCCCGCGACGGGGTGGAAGCGGCGATTGCGGATTGGGCGGCCGCGAAGGATTTCGATGCCGTCGTCTGGACCGCCTACCCGGCCAACTTCCGGGAAAAGACCGGAACGGAATTTTCCGTCGCGGCGGCCACTTCATACCTGAAGGCCCTTCCCCGCGACGAACAGGAACGGGCCGTGAAATACATTCATAAGGCGCCGCCCTTCGTCCGCACGCCGCTGCGCACGGCGCTGCTGGAACAGGACTGGTTCAACCGGCTGGCGGATGAGCTGGAAGACCTTTGATCCCGCCCCTAAAAGACTCTTCTCACTTTGTTCCAGATTACGGCAGCGTCGGCGATTGCCGTTTCGGATCCCACCCGAATGCGATGTCCTCCAGATATCGAATTTCAATGTCATCGGCCCGTAACGTGAAATGCTCTGCGTCCTTCCTGATAAATGCAACGGCTTTAAAATCAAACGGCCCTCCTCGGCCCCAGATTGAAAGAGCCCGATCAAGTGGTCGGAACCAACGCTCTTGTCTTTCTTGGAACCTTTCGGCTAGCCCCTTCAGATTCGACGCGGTGCTAACCTCAATCACATAAATGCGGCCGGGTCTCTCTGGGTGAATGGCGATGAAATCGGGATAACTCCCACCTTCACGAGCGGCTTTGTCCCACGCAATGTCGTACTCCGGCGATATGAGTAATTTTTCCGTGGTCGTTAGGTATTCCAATACGATGCTTTCCCAAATCATGAATTCTTACTCCCGTTATTCGCGTCGCTCCTTTGCAGTTGTATCATGTCGGTGCAAGGAAAACAGGTATGAGGCGAAGGGGCATAACAACTAAATTATAACCTGATGTATAACCCCATCCACATCATCGGCGGCGGTGGCAGGGGCTAAGGCCGTGTGGCAGTTGGCGCGCAACGGCGTCCCGCCGGTCATTCACTAAATGCGCCCAGGACTCGCGCCGAACTGACGCGCCGTGCTGGCCAGGGCTCGACCGAGATGAAGCGAGAACTGCGCCCTGATGGCGCTGAAGGCGGACCGCTTTGTCGTGTGCGGCCGAATAGATGGTACGGCTACTGAGCGCCAAAGATTGTCCCTCGGACCGTCCTCGGTTGCCGCACGCGGCCAAAAACGCGATAATCGGCGCGCAATTGGTCGGCAATTGGGAATTGTCGGTTTTTGGGAGATATTGAATGACAACGGTTCAGCGGTTGCTGGATGAGAAGGGCCATAACGTCTGGTCTGTCCATCCGGACGATTCCGTGTTTGATGCCATCCAAATG
>JBAVNO010000387.1:0-13230 GCA_049691095.1 Alphaproteobacteria bacterium
GTGCGAAACCGGGGCCGGGCTAGAGGACCGGGCTAGGGCTGTTCGCCCTTCGCCCGCGACGGGCCCTCGGGCCGAAAGGCTACCAAGCCGATAGGCGATCAGGCCGCGTGCGAGCGCTTGTGCCCGAAGCCGCCCCGGTTCCCGCCATGCCGCTGCTGGCCGCGGTGGCGCTGGCCGGTCGCGGCCGGGCCGGAACCTTTCCGTTCGCCGTGTCCCCGGGCACCGGCGCTGGCGATGAGCGGCGCATGGTACGTGTGTCCGGTTTCGACCGGCACGGGCTGGCGGATCGTCTTCTCGATGTCGCGCAGGAACGCCGTCTCTTCGGCATCGCAGAAGGAAATCGCAGTCCCGTTCGCTCCGGCGCGCGCGGTGCGGCCGATGCGGTGGACGTAGCTTTCCGGTTCGTTCGGCAGGTCGAAATTGATGACGTGGGTGATGCCGTCGACGTCGATTCCCCGCGCGGCGATATCGGTTGCCACCAGCACCCGAAGCTTGCCGGCGCGGAAGGCCTCGAGCGCCTTTTGTCTCGCCGCCTGTGACTTGTTGCCGTGGATCGCGTCGACCCTGACGCCGCCCTTGCCGAGCTGCTCGGCGAGCTTATTGGCGCCATGCTTGGTGCGGGTGAATACCAGCGCCCGTTCGATCGCCCGGTCGTTCAGCACCTCGAGCAGCAAGGCGCGCTTGTTCCCTTTTTCGACGAACCGGACCTGCTGGCGGATCCGCTCGACGGTGGTGGCGGTCGGCGTCACCTCGACGCGGCGGGGATTCTTGAGCACGCTGGCGGCCAAGCCGGAAATGGCCTCGGGCATGGTTGCGGAAAACAGCAGCGTCTGGCGTCCGGCCGGCAGCTTGGCGGCGATCTTCCGCACGTCGCGGATGAAGCCCATGTCGAGCATGCGGTCCGCCTCGTCGAGGACGAAGACCTCGACGCTGTCCAACTTCAAGTGCCCTTGGTTCATGAGATCGAGCAGGCGTCCGGGCGTGGCGATGACGACGTCGATGCCGCGCGCCAACGCCTGGACCTGGGGGTTCTGGCCGACGCCGCCGTATACGACCGCGTAGCTGAGCGGGAGATGGCGCCCGTAGGTGCGAAAGGAGAGGCCGATCTGGATCGCCAGCTCGCGCGTCGGCGTCAGCACCAAGGCGCGGGCCGTGCGCGGCGCGGCGCGGCGTTTGCCCTCGGCGAGCCGCTGAAGGATCGGCAGCGCGAAGGCGGCGGTCTTGCCGGTTCCGGTCTGCGCCACGCCCAGCAGGTCGTGGCCCTGGAGAAGATGCGGGATGGCTTGGGCCTGGATCGGCGTCGGCGCGGTGTAGTTCTCGGCGCGCAGCGCCCGTGTGATCGGTTCGATCAGATGAAGGTCGGAAAAGGAATTCATTATGTGTCTGTCTTTCATGTTGGATGTTTCAAAGGACCAACGCGCGGTCCGAGCCGTCCATTGCCCATGGCCCTGAGGCCCGGCGATGCGGTCGGGAAAATCGCGCGATGACGGAAAATTGTTGTCGGCGTGGGATGCTTGGACCGAACGGCGCTGGAATCTCTTCTTGTTAGGCGGCCGGTGCGCAGCCGGGGCGCCGCTTGTTATGTGAGATGATCTCAGGATTTGAGGCGTCGCGCCCCGTCGGGGCTGCAACGCATATGCGCGGTCGCAAGATCAAAAAGAAACTGGTTACGTCCAAATAAATGTCTACCCGATTCGGAAGAATCAAGCCCTGGCGGCCGTTTTCCTTTTCGGCCCTTCGGGCTCGCCTACCGAAATTCGCAGCCGCAAGTAAGCATAGATCGGGGCGCTCGAATAGGAGAATTTCCCGCGGCCGGCCCGTTTTTTGCCGGAAATTCCTTGTTTTCATTGGCTTGGGAGCCAATATTTGACTGAGACCTGCCAGGATTATGGGATGAAAAACCGGTATCAGAGGAGACCCGACCCCGACCCCGCGACCGCTCTGGAGCGCAAGAGGCGGCAATGCCTCATGTGCCGGGAGCCGTTCATGAGCGAATGGTCGGGCGAGCGGATCTGCCAGAAATGCCGGTCGAGGTCGACTTGGCGCGAAGGCGTCCGATGGCCCTCGGGGGGCGGCCTGGCGTAGCCCTTCGCTTGGCCAAGGTCGGGGAGCTTGGCCGGGGTCCGGGAACCGGCGCGGCCCCACCCGGTCTTCCCGCTTCGATCGTCCCACTTCGGTGTTTCCGCGGTGGCGCGTCTCTCAGGCCCCGCATCGGGCGTCTTGTGTCAGACTGGGGCGTCCTCCGCCGGTTCCGTCAACCCGAACGCGATCAACCCTTAACCCATACTCGATCCACTAAGGAACATAGCCCCCATGGCGTTCAAACCAAACTACCGGCAGGCCCGACTGGAACGCGAACGGGCTCGCGCCGCGAAACGTGCGCAGAAGGCCGAGGGCAAGGCAGGCAAGGCCGCCCCCTCCACTCCGGAGACCGACGCGGAGGCGCAAATCGACGCGCCAGCGCAATCGGGAGAACAGTTCAAATCGTCCGACTGACGCGCACGGTCGCGCGGCCTCGTCGAGGTAAAGGCGCTCTTTGAGTTAGGCCCGAAGACACGAGCGTCGTTCGCGCGCGCCGACGAAGACACCGACGGGCGGGCAGAGGCGGTCGTTCAAAAGACGTAGCGCAAGCCGGCGGAAAAGATGTCGATGGCGCTGTCGGCGACGCCGACGACTCGTGCGCTCGACGCCGCCGCCGTGCCCGCGAACAACGCGTGGGTGACGTCGATGGGGCCGTGCTCGACGAAGAGATGGGCATAGGCGACATCGACGGTGATGCGATCGGCAATCTCGTAGCTGGTGCCGGCCGCGATCCAATAGCGGTTCCCGTCGGGAACCCGCGTATCGCGAAAGCCGTCGACCGTGGGCGTCTCATCGAACTCGAAGCCGGTCCTGATCTGCCACACACGCGATAACGCAAATTCGGCGCCGACGGCCGCAGACCAGGTGTCGCGGTAGTGTGCCGGTGTGACGGCGTCCGCGCGCCCGTCCGCGAACCGAAACCGGATCTCCTTGAACGCGCTCCAGCCCGTCCAGCTCACATGACCGAGCAGGGTCAGCCTGTCGGTCACGTCGAACGCCGCGCCCAGCGTCGCCATGTCGGGCAGGTTGAGATCGCCCTTGAATTTCACGGGACCATTGTTGCCGGCCAGGGCGCCGGTCAGTCCCGCGATGACGGCCGTGCCGGCAAGCTCGTGGGTGATCGCCGACCGGTAATGGAGTCCGATCCGCGTCGCGCCGTCGGGCTTGATCAGGACGCCGACGTTGACCCCGACCGCCGTGCTGGTGCCCTGGGCCCGGAAGAGTCCGTCGGTGGCGGCCGTCGGGCCGCCGGCCGCGAGCGGATTCGGAACGGCGTTCGCCAGCTTGGCGTTGGCGTGCTGCACGTCGAGGCCGGCGCCGATGGAAAGCCAATCGGTGATGCGGCGGGCGAGCGTGGGCGCCATATCCAGCACGGTGAGCCGGCTTTCGGTCGAATCGTAACGGCCGAACCAGCCGTCGTCGTATTTCACGCCGAGGCCGAAGGGCGCATTGAGCGCAAGCGCCAGCCAGGTCTGCCCGTCGGGCATTGGCCAGACCCCATACAGACTGCCGATCGGAGTCGGCTTGGCCGGGTTGCCGCCATCGCCGCCGCCGACGGCCACCGCTGCACCCAGGCTTCCCGGCGTGGCGGCGGTCGATCCCCGGTCCGTGAGCCCGATCCGCGGCACCACGACATGGACCCCTGCCGCCGCTTGGGCTCGGGACAGTTCGGTCAGGCCGGCGGGGTTGAAGAAGGCCGTGCTCGCGTCGGCCGCCGCCGCCGCCTGGCCAGCATTGGCGCGCCCTAGACCGAGCGGGCCTTGCTCTTGAAGAGCGAAACCGGCGCCGATCGCCTCGCCCGCGGACATCATCGCGCCCAGGGCGCCGGCGGCAGCGAGCAACCTGCGCCGCCGCACGGCCGCGCCCCCGATCGGCCGCCACGGTGGCGCCGGCTGCAAACGGGATGGCGTTTTGGGCAGTGTCGTCATGGCGCAGCCACTGGCTGGAGGTCACGATCGCGAGCGGAGTCGGCCAGCCGGCGACGTCCCTCAACTCTGGGTAGCGTCGTACAGGAGACTTAACCGGTCATTAAATTGGGGGCGGCTATTCTAAGAGACGCCTAAAGTAGGGAACACTAATGAGAGATACGCCATCAAGATTGTGCTCAGTTGTACTTGTATGTACAGCGCATACCATTATAGGCGCGGGGGAATCGGTTTGATCGGAATCGGCATTTTCGGAAAAAATGCATATAATTCAATACGTAAAACGTTCCCGGATCCGTGCCGCAATGCTAAGAAAGAGTAAACGCGAATCGATCCTGCGCTTGGCGCAGCCGATGCGCGGCGTGTTCGTCATCACCGCCTGAATCATCCGCAGTGCCGCTTCGGCATTCGGGAGTCCCAAGGTACGGCGCGACATGAACTCAGACCAGGTTCAGCAAGACGGGGATCGCGCAATCGGCGCAGGCGGCGTCGGTCGTTGGATTCGCCGCATGCTTCGGTGCGACGCCGACGCCGCGGCCGTGGTGCACCAGAATTTTCGCGCTGCTGCGCTGGGCAATCTGGCCCTGTCGGCGCTGGTCGCGGTCGCGCTGTGGGAGCACGTGGACCCGGAGCGGATCCTGGGTTGGGTCGCGGCCCTTTGGTTGATGGTCGCTTTTCGGTGGGCGATCGATCGCCGCTATCCGGGGCCGGTGGCCGACGAAGCGCGGACCGCCGCCTGGTCGCATTGGTCGCTGGTCGGGGTCGCGGCGAGCGGCACGGCTTGGGGTTCGGCGGCGATTCTGTTCCTCACTCCGGGGGTGGAGGATCTCATCTGCCTGCCGCTCGGCGGCGTGACGGCGGGCTCGGTGATGACGGGCGCCGTTTTTTTGCCGGCGGTCTATGCCTTCACGATTCCGGCGCTGCTCCCGCTGACGGTGATGCTGCTGGCAACGAGCGGAGCGATGGGGGAACCGATCGGGTTCATGGTCGCGGTCTACGCGATTCTGCTGTTCTTCATCGCTCACCACCTCAATCGCTATTTCCGGGACACGTTGCGGCTCAAGGGCGAGAACGCCGCCCTCGAGAAGAAGTTGTCGCGCGCACGCTACGAAACCGAACTGGCCGAGGAATTCCTATCCAACCTGAGTCACGAATTACGCACGCCGCTCAACGCCATCAGCGGCTTCGCCCAGCTGCAGGTGCAGCAGATCTTCGGGCCGTTGGGCGATCGTCGCTATGCGGGCTATGCCCGGGACATCCGCGACAGCGCCGAGCACCTTTTGGCTCTCATCGCCGACATCGAGGACATGAGCCGCATCGAGTCCGGGAATCTGGTGCTCGAGCTCGCTCCGGTGGACGTCACAGACCTGGCCTTGAGGGCCATCGGGATCGCATTCGGCCGCGCCGGAGACGACAAACCCAACTGTGTCACCGACGTCGAGGACAATCTGCCGCTGCTCATGGCGGACCGCCGGCGTCTCACGCAGATAATCGTCCATCTGCTTTCCAATGCTTCGAAATTCACGCCCGCCGCCGGCACCGTCACCGTCCGTATCGGCCGCGAAGCCAACGGCGATCTCGCGCTCACGGTCGAGGACACGGGTTGCGGCATCGCGCCCGAAGACATCCCGACCGCCATGCGCCCGTTCGGACAGGTCGGCCGCGGTCAAAAGGCGCCTCACGCGGGCCTGGGGCTGGGACTGAATCTGGTGACGAAGCTCGCCGAGCTCCAGGAGGCGCGGTTCGAGATCAAGAGCCATGTGGGAGTGGGTACCCGCGCCGTCATTTGGTTCCCGGCTTCCCGCCTGGTGACCTCTGAGGACGGCGAAGCCGCGCCAGGGGAAAAGGGATCCGCCAGGCTGGCTATTGCAGGGTGAAGACGCCGGCGGCGAACCGGAAGTCCGCCGGGCGGACGAGTTCGACGCTGGCCACGCGAACCCGGAACAGCTTGCCGTCGAGGTTCCTTTCCCAGAAGTCGAGGAAGCGCTTCAGGATCGGGAACCGGGGCGCGATGTCCAATTCCTGCCAGAGATAGGTCTGCAGAAGGTCCGGATGGTCGGGCATCCGGTACAGAATTTCCGCCGTGGTCAGACGGTAATCTCGAAGCTGACGCCGAAAATCATCCATGATCGCTCTCCGGGCAATCGCTGCGGCCTCTTGTCCAATCTACGCGGGCTCCACTTAAGAATTTCCTTAATGTGAAGCACGCCCCGAAGCCATGCAATATTGGAACCAATATGCATTTCAACGGCATGGCAGCGTTCGCGAGAGTCTGCTGCTGAATCGGCAGTCCCCGTCCCCGTGATCCTTCCCCCTTGACAGGCGAGGGGCGGCTGAATAGATGACTGGCACTCGTCGGCGGTGAGTGCCAACAAGCTTGGCCGGCATCGACCACAGAATCCTTTGGGCCCGACCCGTCAACCGGCTGCGTGGCCCAGAGTTGGGGATAGAACGGAGGAAACGCATGAAATTCAGGCCGTTGCATGATCGTGTCCTGGTCCGTCGTGTGGAGCAGGGAGAGAAGACCAAGGGCGGAATCATCATTCCCGACACCGTGAAGGAAAAGCCGATGGAAGGCGAAGTCGTCGCCGTCGGCCCCGGCGCGCGGGACGAGCGGGGTCAGCTGGCACCGATGGACGTGAAGCCGGGCGACCGCATCCTGTTCGGGAAATGGTCGGGCACCGAGGTCAAGATCGACGATGAGGAACTCCTCATCATGAAGGAATCCGACATCATGGGCGTCATCGAAGGCGCCGCGAAATCCGGCCGCAAGGCGGCTTAAGCAGGAGGGCTCAGATCAATGGCTGCCAAGGAAGTTAAATTCTCGACCGACGCCCGCGCGAAGCTGCTGCAGGGCGTCGACATTCTGGCCAATGCGGTCAAGGTGACCCTGGGTCCCAAGGGCCGCAACGTGGTGCTCGAAAAATCGTTCGGCGCGCCGCGCATCACCAAGGACGGCGTGACGGTCGCCAAGGAGATCGAACTCTCCGACAGGTTCGAGAACATGGGCGCCCAGATGGTGCGCGAGGTGGCGAGCAAGACCAGCGATCTGGCCGGTGACGGCACCACGACCGCCACGGTCCTTGCCCAGGCCATCATCCGCGAGGGCGCGAAGGCCGTTGCCGCGGGGATGAACCCCATGGACCTGAAGCGCGGCATCGACTTGGCGATCGACGCCGTCGTCGAGGACATCAAGAAGCGGACCAAGAAGGTCAAGACCAACGAGGAGATCGCCCAGGTCGGCACCATCTCGGCCAACGGCGAGCGCGAGATCGGCGACATGATCGCCAAGGCCATGGAAAAGGTCGGCAAGGAGGGCGTGATCACGGTCGAGGAGGCGAAATCCTTGGAGACCGAGCTCGAGGTGGTCGAAGGCATGCAGTTCGACCGCGGCTACGTCTCGCCCTACTTCGTGACCAATCCGGAAAAGATGGTGGTCGAGCTCGAAGACCCCTTCATCCTGCTGCACGAGAAGAAGCTCTCGGGCTTGCAGGCGATGCTGCCGCTCCTCGAGTCGGTGGTGCAGTCGGGAAGGCCTCTGCTGGTCGTCGCCGAGGACATCGAAGGCGAGGCGCTGGCCACCCTGGTGGTGAACAAGCTTCGGGGCGGGCTGAAGGTGGCGGCGGTCAAGGCGCCGGGCTTCGGCGACCGCCGCAAGGCGATGCTCGAAGACATCGCGGTGCTCACCGGCGGCCAGGTCATCTCCGAGGATCTGGGCATCAAGCTCGAGAACGTCACGCTCAATATGCTGGGCCGGGCCAAGAAGGTCGCGATCACCAAGGACGACACCACGATCGTCAGCGGGGCCGGCAAGAAGGCGGACATCGAGGGCCGCTGCAACCAGATCCGCGCCCAGGCCGAGGAAACCACCTCCGACTACGACCGCGAGAAGCTGCAGGAGCGCTTGGCCAAGCTCTCGGGCGGCGTTGCCGTCATCCGCGTCGGCGGTGCGACCGAGGTCGAGGTGAAGGAGCGCAAGGACCGGGTCGAGGACGCGATGCACGCGACCCGCGCCGCGGTCGAGGAAGGCATCGTCGCCGGCGGCGGCGTTGCGCTGCTCCATGCCGGCCGGGCGATCGCGAACTTGAAGCTCGAGAACCACGATCAGCAGGTGGGCGTCGACATCGTGCGCCGCGCCATCATCTGGCCCGCCCGCCAGATCGCCGACAACTCCGGTGGCGACGGGGCGATCGTGGTCGGCAAGCTCTTGGAGTCGAAGGACACCAACTTCGGCTTCGACGCCCAGGCAGGCGAGTACAAGGACCTGGTGAAGGCGGGCATCATCGACCCAACCAAGGTCGTGCGCACCGCCCTTCAAAACGCAGCCTCGATCGCCGGCCTCCTCATCACGACCGAGGCGATGGTGGCCGAGAAGCCCGAGAAGAAGCATGCGGGACCGATGCCGGGCGGCGGCATGGGCGACATGGATTTCTAATTCCCGTCGCCTGCATCCAATCGAACGGGGCGCCCGAAAGGGCGCCCTTTTTTTTGGCCCATCGTCGCGCGCGCTGGCGTCAGCGTCGCACCACCATGGCGAGCCGGTCCTCGTCGGGCTGGCGCAGGCGCATCCAGGCCTTGCGCGACAGGTGCGCCGCCAGAAGGCGCGGCGGCATCCGCAGCCAGTGGGAGCGCATGTAGAGAAGAAGCCCGCCTGGGCTGCGGCCGAGCCGGGCCTCCGCGGTCGGTCCGGGCACCAGCGCGCTCGGTACGATCGCATCCATGAGCGCCAGGACGGGGCCCGGCGGCGCGAACCGATCGGCGGACCGCAGCGCGGCCTCGGGTATCGGCGCATCGAGCAGCAGGCGGGCGTAGCGCAGGGCGTAGAAGAGCGGCCGGCCGAGTTCGAGCGCCGCCGCCCGCGCCACGATCTCGTCCCAGAACGCCGGATCGCGACCGAAATGCGCGAGCAGGTCGCGAATGTCGACGAGATCGCGGACCGCGAGCGCAAGGTCGCCGTCCTGGAAAAGATGCGCCGCGCTGTGCAGCACCATGTCGGCGGGCGCGAGCACGAGCAGCCCGCGCGGGCCGGCCGGACGCGCCGATTCGAGAAGAAGCGCGGGGTTGGGTTTCAGCCGGTTAGTCGGCGGCAGAATGGTGTGATGGACGTCGATCAACGTATCCCGCTCGGCGTGGCGCATGGGCGGCAGCTCGTGCGACCACAGGCGGTAAAACCGTTCGTCATAGGGGTCGAGCTCGACGAGATCCCACCCGAAGCGCCGCAGCGCCCCGAACACCTTGGGAAGGCCTTTCCTGTTCACCAGAAGATCGACATCCGTCGCCACCCGGCCGCGCGCGGGCGGCAGCTCCGCCACGGCGTAGGCTGCGCCCTTGAGATATATGTGAGGCATGTCGAGGTCCGCGAGCGCACGCTCGATGCGGCCGATCTCCCAAGCGAGCGTGCGCGCCACTTCGTCCCCGGCCATGCGCGCGAGGGCAAGCCGCTCGCGAGTCCGGCGGGGCAGGCCGTCGACGAGGCCGGCCGACTCGAGATCGAGCGCAATCCGCACCTCGAGTCTGACCCGGCGCGCGCGGCGGAGAAGCTCGCTCCAGGCCGGTTCGGACAGCCCGGCGAGATCGCCGGGAGCGCGCAGCGCGACGAGAAGCGGGTCGTTGCGGTCGAACGCCGTCATGGCGCTGCACCGGCTTCGGAAAGCCGCTCGAACGCCGCGACCGTGGCGTCGAGCGACGAGTAGACGAGGTCGTAGCAGCCGCAGGATTCCGCGAGCCACGCCACGGCCTCGAAGCCGGGGATGCCGAACGGGCCGCGATTCAACGCGTGTTCGGCAACGCGCATGAGCGCCTCGGCCTTCGGCACGGCAGCGAGCGCGTTCCCCGCGCCGGGCTTGAAGGCGGGAAACGCGATCCAGGCCGGACGCGCCGGCTCGGCGGTGCGCCGCACGCTGTCGGCCGGCGGTCTCATGTGCTTCAGTCTGCCCTTGCGCGTGTCGGCGAATTCGGGACCAAGCCGCGCATCCGGCGCAAAGGCCTGCATCACCTCGATCGACTCGTTCTTGAGCGAGACCGGACGTGCAATCGGGATCAGCGTGCGCGTATCGAGATCCAGGAGCGCCAGCTCGTCGGATAGAAGCCGCCAGCCGCGCGCGACCAGGCCCGCGCAGAGCGTGCTCTTTCCCGATCCGGAATCGCCGGGCAGGATGAGCGCGGCCCCGCGCCGCTCGACGGCCGCCGCGTGAAAGACCAGGTAGCGCTGCGGCTGGCCGTAGATGCACCAATTGAGGCCCCATTCCAGAAGCGGAAGCGACAGGCGCCGCGGGAAAGGGTGGAACGGCGCGCGGCCGTCGGCGAAGAACGCGATGGTCGGGCGCACGAGCCGGCGAATGCCGTGGGCAAGCTCGACCCGGACGTCGAAATCCGCCGGCGCGTCTTCCACCAGCGGAAAGTCCCCGTAGAGGAAATGGACGACGCGCGCCAGCTCGGGCGGCGCCGTAAGGATCCGGTTCACGAAGGGTCCGGTGCGGATCGTCACGCCCTCGGTCGTGGCGCGTGCGACGAAATCGCCCGACGTCAGCGAGTCGACGATCATGATAGGGCGCGCTCCGCGAGACCGAGCCGGTCGAATTCGGCGCATGCCGTCGCCACCCTTTCGGCGACCGTGGCGCGGTCAAGCTCGTAGCGCTGCGCGAGCCGGTCGGTGATCTCGGAAACAGTCGCCGCGGCCGCCGCGACCTCGCGCAGCGCCGTGGCCGAGAGAGGGTCCAGCAAATGGATCTGTCCCGAGGCCGCATTGAAAACGACCTCGTGGCCTTCGTCCCAGGACTTCCAGATTAGAATGACGTCGGCAGGAACCTGCCAGTGGGCGCCGATGTATGAGCGTTCTATCAGAATTTCCCCGCCAACGGTCGCGGACGCCAAGTCGAAGATGGTGATGTCAAAGAGTCAAGAAATCCGGAACTTGCGCTCGTTGCCGCCGGGCCGCGGGGAGCTGACACGACGTGTTCGCGGCGATGCCTCGTGCGGTCACGGGGCGGCCGCCCTTACGGCCACTTGCCTCAGTACCTGCCTCCGTACTTGCCCCCGTACTTGCCGCCGTACTTGCCGCCGTACGCGTCCCCGCCCTTGGTGTAGCAATCCTTGCTAAACCACGACTTGCAGTTCTTTTTCTTCTTGCCCGATCCCGCGGAACCGGCGGACACATGGTAGGTATCGCCGCCGCCGAATCCCCCGCCGAATCCCCCGGCAAGCGGGCTCTTCAACGTCACGATCATCGGTGCGCTGGCGAGAGCCAACAGCAGAAGGCGACGCCGCGTGCTCCGCGCATCGCCAGTGCTTACGGTCGCATCCGCGCGCGAGTCACCCTCACGCGTCCGATCCGCCGTTGCTTCCGTCGAGGCGCTGCGAACTTTTTCGTCCACGGCCTACACCCTTCTTCCCAGATTTTCCGGTACACATCTAAAATACAGCGAAGCGCTTTCATTTCCAAGGTAAGATTGAGGTTAACGCGCCCTCGCGCATCGGACAGTCGTCCGGTGGAAAATTTTCGTCGAGGAACCACGCGCGGGCAAATTAATCTGAAACCTCAATCACCTCGCCTTCGAGCGCATCGGCGATTATGGTTAATGCCGCGTCAAATGACGATTTCGTGACACGCGCGTTTCGGCCGGCGACCCGAACCGGGCTCCCGGGTCGGGCCCGGTGGGCTGGCGGCGGGCAAGTCGCTCATCATGACGCCACCGCCGTCGCGATGCCGAACTCTGGCAGATGACAGGGCGCGGCGACGACGGCGGGTGGGTATTACGATCGACGCGGCCGCGATAAAAAAATCCGTGCGGCCGCGGACGAAAAGAAACGGTGCGTCTTCCGAAACATCGCTTCGGCGCCGTCGTCTTCTTTCAAACCGCGCCGGTCTCAGGAGAGTCCGACGCCGAGCAATCCGCCGATGCCATAACTCGCGGCGCCCGCCAGCGCGCCGATCAAGAACATGCGCAGCCCGCCCCAAAGCGCGCTGCGGCCGGAAAAGAGGCTGAGCATCGCGCCGACGGCCACCAGCACGATCGCCGCGAACACCGCGGCCATCTCCACGCTGTTGCTCATCTTCGCGAAGAACGGGGCCAGCGGCACCAGGGCCCCCAAGGCGAACGACACGAACGACCACCCGGCGGCGCCCCAAGGCGAACCCAGATCCTCGGGGTTCAATCCCAGCTCTTCCCGCGCCAGGGTATCCAGGGCTTCCTCCTTGTTGCCGATCAGCCGTTTGGAAAACGCGCGCGCCTCCGGCATCGGCACGCCCCGGGCGTTGTAGATGAGGGCGAGCTCCTCGGCCTCCTCGGCCGGATAACGCTCGAGCTCCTCGCGCTCCTGGCCGATCTGGTACTCGAACAGCTCCCGCTGCGAGGCCATCGAGACGTATTCGCCGGCCGCCATGGAGAACGCGCCGGCGAGCAATCCCGCTATTCCGGTCAGCACGATGGTGCGGGGCTCGGCCGCCGCCCCGGCGACGCCCAGGATGAGGCAGGTGTTGGACACCACCCCGTCGTTGACGCCGAATACGCCCGCACGCAGGGTCCCGCCGCTCATCCGGCGGTGGCGGCCGCCCACCTCGCCGGCCGAGACGGGCATCGGGTGGCCGGGCCCGATACCGGCGCCATAGACCGACAGCCCGCGCACCTTCACCGCCGCCAGGAGCGGCTTGGCGCGCTCGGGCGAGAGCGTCCGCGCCAGCCAGGCGATGAGTTTGAGCCGGGGCGTGGGGTGGAAGACGGGGACACGGCCTCCGATATCGCCGGCCAGGATCGCCGCCTGCTCCTCGGCGGCCTTGGCCAAGCCGCGGAACATGGTGGCTTTGGCGGGATCGCTCTCGGCCGCCGCCACCTCGTGGTACAGCCATTCGGAAGCCTTTTCCTCGCTCCAGCGCTCCAGCGTGTGCGCCGCATCCTCCTGTTGCCCCATCTCGCCTCGATCCCCCTTGCGGTGGCCTGCCGCTGTCTTGCCTGCGCCTGCTGGCGGGCGAATACGCGCCGCTCGCGCCTTGCGGCGGCAGCCAAACACTAGCATCTTCTCCGCCCCATGGGCACGGCGGCGCAAACACCGGTCATCAGGCTTCTCCCCGGGCGGCACAAGAGGGCGCTGGCGGGGCATCCCTGGATCTATTCGAACGAGGTGGCGATGGACCAGGCCGCCAAGGCGCTTGCGCCGGGCGAGGTCGTCACCGTCGAGGCCGCGGACGGCCGCGCCGTCGCCACCGCGTTCTTCAATCCCCACAGCC
>JBAVNO010000388.1:0-1569 GCA_049691095.1 Alphaproteobacteria bacterium
CCAACACGACCGGGTTCCCGGCCCTGACCTGGCAGTTCCCCGTGACGATGCTCAAGACGCCCACGGTCACGACCTACAACCCGTCGGCCACAAACGCGAACTGGCGCAACACGACGGGCGCTGCCGAAGTGGGCGCGACGACCGCGGACGGCTGCACCGCAAGCGTCATGCTCACCACCTCGGCCGGGGCGGGGGCCGGCAACAACATCCTTCGAATCCACGCCGCGGCCGACGCGGAAATCTAGGGGAAAGCCATGCCGATCGGATATGCCCTAGTGATCGTCGCGCTGGTTCAGGGCGCGCAGATCGCCTATTTGGTCTCCGATCCCATCATTCCGCCGGGACAAGAGGGAGGGCCGTCCGTGACGCCCGTGGGATGCGCGGTGAAGGCCATGACGGAAGGGCCGAAGTGGATGGAGCGGCACGTGCCCGGAGCGGAGTTCGTGCGGGCCATTTGTGTGCAAACAGATAGCCTCGATTCCATGCAATTGACGAGGGCGCTTCCGTGAGCGAACACGAGACCGATTACAAGGTGCCCATATTCAAGTTCAGCCGCGAGATTTCGCTCGGGCATCTGTTGCAGGCGTCGGTGATCGCCTTCGCCGTGGTCGGGGCGTATTTCCAGCTGAAGGCCGAGAATGAAATCCAGGACGTGCGGCTCGGCACCCTGGAACAGCGGTTCGAGCGCGACATGGGCGAGGTGCGCTCAACGCTGTACCGGATCGAGGACAAGCTCGACCGCAAGGCGGACAAGCCGTGATCGACCCGCGGCAGTTCCGCATCGAGATCGTGCGCAAGGTTTTGGGCTGGATCGATCCGGTAGTGCCGCATTCACTCACAGCAGAGAACCTTCTGGTGGGGACCGCGCTGGTGGAGTCCGGTCTGCGTGCGCTCGTTCAGGATGGTGGGCCGGCGCTCGGTGTCTTTCAGATCGAACCCGCCACGCACCACGACGTGCTTCTGAACTTCCTCGATTACCGCCCGGCGCTTGCGGAGCAGGTCCGCGCGTTCAGGGCGCAGAGCCCCGACCCCGACACGCAGCTCGTCACCAATCTCGCCTACGCCTGCGCCATCGCGCGGCTGATCTATTTCCGCCGGCCCGAGCCTCTGCCGGAGGCCGACGACATCGAGGCTTTGGCCGCCTATTGGAAGGCCCATTACAACACGCCACAGGGCAAGGGGACCGTGACCCGCTTCGTGGCGTCCTATCGCGATCACGGGAAGGAGTGAACCATGGCGAAGCACGATTACCGGGTGACGGTGACGATCAAGGTGATGGACGGAGACGAGGCCATGCAAACCAACGATCTCGTCCAGAACTGCAGCGACTACGGAACGATGATCGACGTGCAGGAGGCCGTCTATTCCGGCCTCGTGAAAAGCATGACTGCCCTCGGCAGGGCGAAACTCTGATCAGCCCCGAAAGGAGCAACGGAAATGAACAGATACACACCATGGCTCATCGCACTTGCCGCACTCTCCCTCTCGGCCTGCGCGGTCCCGGCCATGCTGGCCATTGCCGCCGCTGGCGCCGACATCGCCGTGGCCGAGAAGAACCACACCGACACC
>JBAVNO010000389.1:0-1967 GCA_049691095.1 Alphaproteobacteria bacterium
GGCGGTCGCGTTCTCGTTCCGCATTCCCGTCCGCTATACGCGCGACCACTACGAGCTTCGCATGCCGCTTGTCGTGGGCCCGCGCTACATCCCGCCGCGGACCAGCGAAGTTCTTATCATCGCCGCACCGGGTTTGCCCATGCTTTCGCCCACGCCCGATTCGCCAGGGCCCGATTCGCCAGGGCCCGGTTCGCCTGACGTCGCACCGCGCCCCGACGCGCCGGCCACGCCCGGCGGTCTGGACCAGGACGCGCTGCGCATCAGCCCGCCCTACCGGCACCCGAGCGAAGGGTCCACGAACCCGGTGGCGCTCACGGTCGCGCTCAGCCCGGGATTCGATCTGGCCAAACTCGAAAGTCCGTCGCATCCCGTCACCGTCGAGAAGAACGGCGATACCTACCGCATCGCACTGGCCGAGGACGTGCCCGCGGACCGCGACTTCGTGCTGACCTGGATTCCCGAACAGGGCGCGGCGCCTTCGGCCGCCGCACTGTCGGATGCGGGCGCCGACGGCACCTATGTCCGGGCCACGGTCTTGCCGCCCGACGCCGGCGCCGACGCGCCGGCCCCGCCGCCGCGCGAGGTGGTGTTCGTGATCGACATTTCCGGCTCCATGGGCGGGACCTCGATCGGCCAGGCCAAGGCCGCGCTGCTCTATGCGCTGGACCGGCTCAGGCCCGGCGACCGGTTCAACGTCATCGCCTTCAACGACAAATCGATGCCGCTGTTCACCGAGCCCCGCGCCGTGGATGAGCCGGCGCTGGCCGCCGCGCGGGGCTTCGTCACCGACCTCGAGGCCGACGGCGGCACCGAGATGGCGGAGCCGCTGGCGAGCGCGCTCACCGGCGATCCGCCCGCGGGTTATCTGCGCCAGATCGTGTTCCTGACCGACGGTTCCGTAGGCAACGAGGCGCAGCTGTTCGGGCTCATCGTCCGCAACCTCAAGACCGCGCGCCTATTCATGGTCGGGATCGGCTCGGCACCCAACGGCTTCTTCATGACCAAGGCCGCCGAGACCGGCCGCGGCGCCTCGATCATGATCTCGGACGTGGGTCAGGTGAAGGAGCGCATGGCGGCGCTGATCCGCAAGCTCGAATCCCCGGCCATGACCGATCTCGCCGTGACCTGGGGCGACGGCGTGAAGGGCGAGATGTACCCGTCGCGCCTGCCCGATCTTTACACCGGCGAGCCCTTGACCTTCGTCGTGCGGCTGGACGGGCCGGGATCGACGCTTCACATCGCGGGCAAGCGCGGCGGGGTCGCGTGGTCGGCCGACGTCGCGCCCAAGCCGGCCGACCCCGAGAGCGGCATCGACAAGCTGTGGGCGGCCAAGAAGATCGACGGGCTGATGAGCACGGCCTATGAGGGCGCCGACCGTGCCGCGATCCACGACGCCGTGGTGACGCTGGGCCTGAAGCACCAGCTCCTCACCCGTTACACCAGCCTGGTGGCCATCGAGCGCGGCAGCAGCCGCCCCGAGGACGCGCCGATGGCCAAGGGCGCGATCCCGCTCAACATGCCCGCGGGCTGGGACTACGAAAAGGTGTTCGGCTCGGCGATGGGCATCGCCCCCGCCTCGCTTAGGCGCGCCACCGCGCCGCCGCCGCAGGCATCCGCCTCCGTCCCAGCGGCGGCGCCATTGCCGGCAGCCCAAGACGTGAAGGTCGGCGTGGCCCTGGGCCAAGGCGCGACACCCGCGGGCGTCAACACGCTGGCGGCGCTGGGCTTGTTGGGGCTCGCCTGGTTGGTCTACGTGGTGCGCCGCAAGACGGCGTGACACGGGCATGACCCGGCGGCGAATCCTCAATGGCCTGGTGTTCGTTCTGGTTCTGCTCGCGGCGTGGCAGGGAGGCGAGGGCCTCTACATCCACGCCAAGGCCTGGCTCGCCCAGGCCCTGCTCGAGGAGGCCTGGGCCAAGGCCCGGAACGGCGCCGTCGCCCCGCGCCCGTGGCCTTGGGCCGACACC
>JBAVNO010000390.1:0-5346 GCA_049691095.1 Alphaproteobacteria bacterium
TCCCGATCGGCGAAGTGGCGCAAATCGGGCGCGAGCTCGGCGTGCCGCTCATCGTCGACAACACCGCCGCGCCCATCTTGTGCAAGCCCTTCGCCCACGGCGCGGCCGTCATCGTGTACTCCACCACAAAATATATCGGCGGCCACGGCACCTCGATCGGCGGGCTCATCATCGACGGCGGGAACTTCGACTGGGAGAAGCACAGCGAGCGGTTCCCGATGCTCACCAAGCCCGATCCCAGCTACCACGGCGCGATCTGGACCGAGGCGGTCAAGCCGCTGGGGCCGATCGCCTACATCATCAAGGCCCGGGTGACGCTGCTGCGCGACATCGGCGCGTGCATGAGCCCGTTCAACGCCTTCCTGTTCCTGCAGGGGCTCGAGACCCTGCCGTTGCGCATGCGGGCCCACTGCGACAACGCGGCCAAGGTGGTCGAATTCGTCTCCAAACAGCCGAAGGTGACCAAGGTCATCTTCCCCGGGCTGATGAAAGGCGAGACGCGGAGACGCGCCGACAAATACCTTTCCGGGGGCTATGGCGGGCTGCTCGGATTCGAGCTTTCGGGCGGGGTCGAGGCCGGCCGGAAGTTCATCGACTCGCTCAAGCTCCTTTACCACGTGGCCAACATCGGCGATGCGCGCAGCCTGGCCATTCATCCCGCATCCACCACCCATTCCCAGTTGAGCGCCGAGGAGCAACTGGCGTCGGGCGTCACCGAAGGCTACGTTCGGATCTCGGTCGGCATCGAGCATGTGGACGACATCATCGCCGACCTCAAGCAGGCGTTCGATGCCATCTGAGCAGCCGCCGAGGATCGGGCCGTGACGCCGAGGACCGCCCTGGGCAGCTTCCCGCGCACCAGGCTGCGGCGCAGCCGCATGGCCGGGTGGTCGCGCCGTCTGGTGGCCGAGACGCGGCTTTCGGTCGATAATCTGGTCTGGCCCGTCTTCGTCCAGGAAGGCGAGAAGACGCGCACGCCCATCGCTTCCATGCCCGGCGTCGACCGCCTCACCGTCGACGAGCTGGTCGCCGAGGCCGGGCGCGCCAAGGCGCTGGGCATTCCCGCCATCGCCCTGTTCCCGGTCATCGAGGCCCGGCTCAAGAGCGAGAATGCCGCCGAGGCCTATAACCCCAAGGGGCTCGCCTGCCGGGCGATTCGCGCGCTCAAGGCGGCCCATCCGGAGCTCGGCGTCATCGCCGACGTCGCGCTCGATCCCTACACCACCCACGGCCACGACGGGCTGATGCGCGGGGGCGTCATCGTCAACGACGAGACGATCGAGGTTTTGTGCCGGCAGGCGCTCACCCTGGCCGAGGCCGGCGCGGATATCGTGGCGCCCTCCGAGATGATGGACGGGCGGGTGGGCGCGATCCGCGACTCGCTCGAGTCCGACGGCTTTCCCAATGTCCTGATCGTGGCCTACGCGGCCAAATACGCGTCGGCCCTGTACGGGCCGTTCCGGGATGCGGTCAATTCCAAGGTCGCGCTCGGCGCCGGCGACAAACGCAGCTACCAGATGGACCCCGCCAACAGCGACGAGGCGCTGCGCGAAGTGGCGCTCGACATCGCCGAGGGCGCCGACATGGTGATGGTCAAGCCCGGGCTGCCCTATCTCGACATCATCCGCCGCGTGCACGACACCTTCGCGGTGCCGGTCCTGGCCTACCAGGTCAGCGGCGAATACGCGATGCTGAAGGCCGCGGGACAGTTGGGCTGGCTCGACCAGGAGCGGGCGATGATGGAAAGCCTGCTCGCCATCAGGCGGGCGGGCGCGGTCGGAATCCTGACCTACGCCGCGCTCGATGTCGCCGCGCGGTTGACCGGAAAGGGTGCGTGAGCGATCAAGGCCAAAGCCCCGCCGGTCCCTTTTCCGGCGTCACCGTGGTGGATCTGACGAGGGTCCTGGCGGGTCCCTACTGCACCATGGTGCTGGCGGACCTGGGCGCGCGGGTCGTCAAGGTCGAGACGCCGGACACCGGCGACGACGCCCGCCACATCGGCCCGTTCGTGAACGGGAAGTCCGCCTATTTCATGTCCTTGAACCGCGGCAAGGAGAGCATCGCCCTCGATTTGCGCGACGATAAAGACAAAGGCGTTTTCAAGCGGTTGCTGGAACGGGCGGATGTTCTGGTTGAAAATTTCCGCCCCGGCACCATGGAGCGCCTGGGGCTGGGTTTCGAGACCCTGGCGTCCGAGTTTCCCCGCCTCATCTATGCCGCGGCCTCGGGTTTCGGCCACACCGGTCCCGCGGCCTCGCGGCCCGCCTACGACATGGTGGTGCAGGCGATGGGGGGAATCATGAGCCTGACGGGCCATCCCGGCGGCCCGCCCACCCGCGTCGGCACCTCGATCGGCGACATCACGGCCGGGCTTTTTACGGCCGTCGGGATCGCCTCGGCGCTTTACCACCGCAGCCTCGGCGGCATGGGCATGAAGATCGACGTCGCCATGTTCGACTGCCAGATCGCGATTCTCGAGAACGCCATCGCCCGCTATCTCGCCACCGGCGCCGTCCCCGGCCCGCTCGGCGCGCGGCATCCCACCATCACGCCCTTCGACGCCTTCAAGACCCGCGACCGCTACATCGTGATCGCGGCCGGCAACGACCGCCTTTTCGGGCGCCTGTGCGAGACGCTGGGCCGCGCCGATCTCGGCGACAATCCCCTTTTCGTCAGCAATGAGTCGCGCACCCGTCACGCCGCGGCGCTCAAGGACGAGATCGAGGCCGCGCTCGCCGCCAGGGCCGGGGCCGAATGGCTGGCCGCGCTCGAAGCCGCCGGCATTCCCTGCGGCCCCATCAACACCGTAGCCGACGCGCTTGCCGACCCCCAGACCGCGGCCCGAAACATGATCATCGCGGTCGACGACCCCGTCGCCGGCCGGCTGCAGATGGCCGGCAATCCCATCAAGCTATCGGCCTTTCCCGACCCGCCCGAAAGGAAGCCCGCCCCGGACCTGGGACAGCACCAGGACCGGATTGCCTCGGAACTCGAGGATAAGTCCGCAGCGCGCGGAAAAAGCTGAGTCTTCCGATGGGCCGCATCATAGGGCGCCGGGGTCTTCGCCGTCTTGCCGTGGGGCTCGTCGCCGCGCTTGCGGCAAGCGGGCTCGGCGTCATGTGGCTGCGCTCCTCGCTTCCCCCGGCCGAGGCCAGGATCGAGGCCCCGGGGGTCGTCGCGCCGGTCACCATCGCCCGCGACGAGCACGGCATCGGGTTCATCACCGCCGGCTCGGAACACGACGCGTATTTCGCGCTCGGATTCGCCCACGCCCAGGACCGGCTGTTCCAGATGGATTTCATGCGCCGCGCCGCGGCCGGGCGGCTCTCCGAGCTGTTGGGGCCGCAGGCGCTTCCCCACGACCGGCTGATGCGCGTGCTGGGCCTCTACCGGCTGGCCGAGGCCAACCTCGCCTTTCTGTCCGAACCGGTGCGCGCCGCGCTCCAAGCCTACAGCGACGGGGTCAATGCGTATCTGCGGTCGCATGCCGGCGCTTGGCCGGTGGAATATTATCTGCTGGGGACGCGCCCGGAGCCTTGGCGGCCCCAGGACTCGCTGGCCTGGGGGCGGCTGATGACGCTGCGCCTATCGGTGAACTCGCGCCAGGAGCTGTTGCGCGCCCGCCTCGCCTCCCGGCTGACGCCCCGCCAGATTCAGGATCTCTGGCCGATCTACCCGCTGGAACGCCGCCAGGGGCTAAACGGCGCGGGCCCATCGCCCGCCGTGACCGTGGCGGGACCGATGTCGGTGCTGGACCGGCTCGATGCCGCGCTCGCCTCCGAAACCGCCAGCGCCAGCGCCTCCAACAGCTTCGCCGTCGACGGCCGCCACAGCGCCAGCGGCAAGCCGCTGCTTGCCAGCGACCCGCATTTGGCGCTGGAGGCGCCGGGGGTGTGGTACCTGGTGCGGGTCGAGGCGCCGGGAATGGTCTGGGCCGGCGCAACCGCGCCCGGCGTGCCGTTCCTCATCCTGGGCCACAACGGCCACGTGGCCTGGGGCATGACGTCGACGGAAAACGACACCCAGGACCTCTATTACGAGCGCGTCGACCCGGCCGACCCGGGGCGATACATGACCCCCGAAGGGCCGCGCCCGTTCACGACCCGGGGTGTGACGATCCGGGTCAAGGGCGGGGCGGATGTTCATCTCGCGGTGCGCGAAACCCGGCACGGCCCGGTGATCACGGACGCCATCGAGGGCGGCGCCGAAGGGCTGGCCGCCGGACCGGGGACCGTGCTCGCGCTCGCCGATGCCGCGCTCCGGCCCGATGTCCTGACGGCCCAGGCGCTCTACCGGCTGAACCACGCCAAAGATGCCGCCGAGGTCGCCGCCGCGCTCGCCGACTTCCAGGCGCCGCAGCAGAACGTCGTGTTCGCCGACGTGGAGGGGACCGTAGGTTTCCACACCGTGGGCCGTGCGCCCGTGCGGCCCAAAGGCGACGGGACGGTTCCGGTTCCGGGCTGGGAGGCGGATTACGACTGGACCGGGTTCGTACCCTACGACGAGCTTCCCCACGCCCTCGATCCGCCCTCGGGCCGGGTCATCGCCGCCAATCACAACATGGCGGGCGACCACTACCCGCACCTCCTCGGCGCCTACTGGCCGGCGCCCTACCGCGCACGCCGGATCGCGGAGCTGCTCGACCGGTCGCCGAAGCTCGATCCCTTGTCCGCCGGCCGGATCCAGCTCGATGCCGTCTCGCCCGCCGTGCCCGACCTGTTGCCGCTGCTGCTCGCGGTTCCGGCCACGACCGCCCGCGAGGCGGAAGCCGTGGCCATGCTTCGGTCCTGGGACGGCACCATGTCCCGCCGCCGCCCCGAACCGCTGCTGTATTCCGCCTGGCTCCTCGAGTTGACGCGCGTGATCGCCGCCGACGAGCTCGGCCCCTTCTTCGCATCGTTCCGGAATCCCGATCCCCTGTTCCTCCAGGAGGTCCTCACCGAGCGGCAGGACTGGTGCGACGACCTCGCGACCGGCGCGCGGGAATCGTGCGGCGACGCCATCGCGACGGCGCTCGCATCCGCGCTCGACAAGCTCACCGCCGCCTATGGGCGGGACATGACGGCGTGGCATTGGGGCCGCGCCCACCGGGCGCGTTTCCTCAACCACATCCTGGGGCATGTGCCGTTGATCGGGCCGTTCCTGGAGCCTGTGATCGGAACCGACGGCGACGACACGACGGTGAACCGCGGAACCTATGCGGCAACCGACGCCGGCCTGCCGTTCGTTCACCGGCATGGCGCCGGACTGCGCGCGGTCTACGATCTTGCCGATCTCGACGGATCGCTGTTCGCGCTCGCGCCCGGACAATCGGGAAACATCCTGTCCGCCCACTACCAGGACACG